>NZ_JAAKEH010000030.1:0-39934 GCF_011039095.1 Desulfovibrio sp. ZJ200
GGCTTCTGAAATGTCAGGCGCAGCCGGGCGCCCGCCTGTTGGGTAATCTGGTAGAGATGCCGGGCAGCGCTTTCCCGCGTCAGGATGGCCGGATAGTTCTGGCCCGTGCGGGCCTTGCGGTCTGTGGTCAGCGTCAGTCTGGAAACTGCGAGCTGTGGGCTTTTCAAAGCAGCCTGGTCCGGCAGGCTCAGAAAATCAGCCTGACTCTGGTGCGCCCAGGTCACGCTGACGGCCCGGCCTGAGCAGGAGGCTTTGCTGAGCTGCCAGCCGTTGGCAACAGTGGGCTGAGCCAGCAGTGCCTCCATGCAGGGCTCGGCCACGTCCACGGCCCTGGAGCGGGAGAGCGTGGTGAAGTCTCTGCCCTTGGCCTCTATCAGCTCCTGATCCGGCGCGCCCTTGTGAGCGCAGCCGAACAGGAGGACGCCAGGAAGAAGGGCTATGCTGCGCAAGAAGTGAGGGTTTTTCATGTGCTACCCTGTAATATGATTGCCATTACACGTTTTTAGTGTTATTCTTTTGTCATGATTGTGAGCTACAAAGACAGCCGGGCGGAAAGCCTGTTTCGGGGCATCCGCGTTGCCGACCTGCCGTCGGATATCCAGCGCGCCGCCATGCGCAAGCTCAAAATTCTGCACAACGCCGTTTGCCTGAATGACGTGCGCGTTCCCCCGGGGAACCGGTTGGAAGCCCTCAAAGGTGACCGGGCCGGGCAATACAGCATCCGCATCAACAGCCAATGGCGCATCTGCTTTGTCTGGAGTGAAGGAAACGCGCATTGTGTCGAAATTGTTGATTACCATTAGAGCGTTTTGCTAATGAAATTAGCTAAACGCTCTGGCAGGGCGCAGCCATGCCCGCCGCGCAGACGCAGGCGAAATTTACTTTCGCCGTTAAGCGCCGGAGCGAGCGTTTTAAAAGCAATATACTCTAGGAGGCCATGATGCACGACCGCATGCCGCCCGTTCATCCGGGCGAAATTTTGAACGAAGAGTTTTTGAAGCCTATGGGCCTGAGCCAGACGCGTCTGGCCCTGGACACGGGCATGCCGCAGAGCCGGGTTCAGGGCATTGTCGCCGGCAAGCGCGGCATCTCCGCCGACACGGCGGTGCGCCTTGCCGCTTATTTTGGCAACAGCGCGGAATTCTGGCTTAACTGCCAGGTTACCTATGAGCTGGATATGGTTGCCCATTCCGGCAAACGCGCTGCAATTCTGGCTCGCGTACATCCCCATTCCTCCGCCTCTGGTGCTCCGACACTTCCATGACCTTGTTGCCCTGATAGATGGTCACGCGCAGGGCCAGGCCATTGGCCTGAAGAGCCGCAAAAAAGTTTTTCACCGCGTCCACAAAGATGCCGGAAAACCTGGCGGAACTGCGCATTTCTAGTCGTTCTGCGCATTCCAGATCAGGCTGTAGCCGGCTATGGCGGCCCAGCCTTCCATCAGGCCGCGCAGCACTTCGCCCACCAGAATACGGCGCGGCGCATAGCGCATGCTGACCTTTGCCAACTGGCGCATGCCCATGCCGGCCAGTTCCGAAGTCAGGAAAAAAACCGAGTTGGGCGCGCGGGATTGCAGTTCCGCTGTGTCCTCCAGGATCAGCAGGCGATCATGCGGGCAGAGTTCATCCAGTTCATGAATGATCGCATTCACAAAGGTGGTCTTGCCGCTGGAGGTGCCGCCCACCACGACGATATTTTTGCGATCCAGAATTGCGGCGCGGATAATAGGCGGCACTTCCGGCGTTATCACGCCCTGCGCCAGGTATTCCGGCATGGTGATGATCCGCGAGGCTTTCTTGCGCAGGGAAAAAGACGCTCCCGGCCCCACCAGCGGCGGAAAGGTGCCCTCAAAACGGGAGCCGTCCAGGGGAAAGCTCCCTTCCACCACCGGATGCAGCGCATCCACAGTGATGTTCAGAGCGCTGGCCACCAGAGAGAGGATCAGCTTGCTTTGGGCCTGGTGAAGTTCTCCGATATGTTCCTGTTCCTGGCCGTAGCGTTCAATCCATAATTGACCGTCCGGATTGAGCATGATTTCAATAACTTCATCGTCCCGCAGCGGCTGCATAATGAGCGGGCCGCAGTTGTATTCCAGGCTTTCCAGCAGGCGAGCATCAAACATCTTGCACCGCCTTCAGGATGAAGACGGCCACATTGAGCAGGGCTGAAAGCCCTATGATGGCCGTGCAGATGTACAGCGTGGTTTTGAAGCCGGACAGGGTGGCCGCGAAGTCCGAGGCCGCATCCCGGATGCCGTTGATGGTCACGTCGGACAGTGTTTTCCGCAGCTCGGACACGCTCTTTTCCACGCCTGACATGTAGGTCGCGGTCTGCTCGCCCATAAAGGCGGCCAGGGCTTTTTCATGCCTTTTCTGGAGTTGTGTTTGCGCTCCAAGAAAAGCATTCTGGATCGTGACCATCATCAGCAGCGGGTCATCCACCGGCACGGCCAGATTGTGCTTTTTGGCCAGCAGGGCGCGCACGTCCTCCACGGACAGGCCCAAGCCGTCCGGCAGGCATGGCTCCGCTTGGGGCGCGGGCGAAGATTGCGGCGCGTTGTCGGCAGCGGGCGTTGCATCCGGCCGGTTTTGCAAAATTGCATCAGGAGGCAGATCGTCGGACATGGGGCAGCCTCCTTAAAGCAGATCCGCCTGCTCGACGCAGGAGAGAATCTGATTCCAGTAGCGCCGCAGGCGCGCCTTGACCGCAATGGAGGTGGAGCTGCCGTTGATCCCGGCCTCAAAGCTCTGGCGCTTGGCAAACAGTTCCTCCAGATCTTTGCCGATCAGGGCCTTGTTGCCCATTGGCAGTTCGATCAGCGCATGGAACTGCGAGGAGTACTCCTTGTAGATTTTGAACTCCTCAAAGCCCTTGCCATCTATGGCAATCTCGCCAAAAAAGGGATTGAGCCAGACCACAATGGGAGAGGTGGGGAAGCCGAGGGCCAGCCTGGCCAAACCCTGGATCGTGTCGCCCAGGGCCTGACCGCCCGTGACAATGGAATGAAAAAAGACCTTGTGCCCTTGCTCTTCCAGCAGGGGCAGAAAGTCGTTTTCCGCGAGATACGCGCCCAGGGCAATGAAGGAGGACGCCCCATTGTCCACAATGACATGCGCGCCTTGCGGGGCGTTGACCAGAGCTTCCAGCAGCACATCAAACTTGCGGGCGTCAATGTTCCCGTCCCGCATAATGTCCAGAGAAGCCACATTGAACTCTTTGAACGAAGAGAGAGTGGCGTTTACCGGGTCCGTGTCGTAGGCCAGGATCTCTTTTTTGAAATGCCGGAGAGCCTGGTACAGCATCACGGCGATCATGGATTTTCCCACCCCGCCCTTCCCTTGCAGTATAAAATGAATTGTGGCCATGTATGTCTCACTCTCCAGTCAGCAAGTCAGAAAGAGGAACTGCGTTTTTGCCGTCAAATGCCTGAGCACCATTGGCGCTCACCCTTGGAGGGGCCGTGCCGGCAGGAGGCGTCCGTGCTGCCGCTTCTTCAGCTTCGGGCTTCGGGCGGCTACGGGTATGCACGTAATTGCGGAACGCGCTGTAGCTCATACTGATTTTTCCCGCTTCCTTGAGCCGGTCATAGGCACTGGCGTATGTGTGCCCCTGGTTCAGCAAGGCCATGACATCTTCGCGCACGGCAAAAAATTCAACCCGCGCCAAGCCGGGTCTAAGCCGAGGCATGGACACCTCGTTGCCAGTTCTGGAGGAATACAAAAGCGTCCATCATACCACGGCCCTTCACGTCGCCCGCCGAGGGGGCTTTGCCCTTCCGGAACAGCAACGACCAGAGGCCCCAGGCAGGGCCGCTCTTTCCGCCGTCGGCAAAGCAGGAAAGGAATTTCTCGAAAACGGGGCGCGCTTCTGCCAGGGACGGATCAGCACTATGCCGATCCCCCAGGCGTTCCAGGCAGCGCCGGATCTGTTCGGCTTTTTCAGGAGAAGCGGACGGCGCGACAGGGACGCCAGAGGAAGAAGCAAGAGGAACGGCGGCTTCATCTTCCCAGCGTCGGCCACGCAGCCAGTTCGCCAGATGGGGAACAAAGCGGCCGTGCTCCCGGTTCCAGGCGGTGGAGGAACGAAAGCGATCCAGGGCCGCCAGCAAAATATCCAGGGCTGGCAGCGCGCCGCGCCGCCAGAGCTGATGCCATACGGCGCGGGCCGATTCTTTGGCCTCCTTGCGCGGGTAGGCCGCATAAAGGCGCTCAAAGAGCGCATTGGCCGTCTGGAACGCCGATGTGTTGCCTTTCTGCTTTTTCCGGGGAAAAGAATCCCCCCACCCGCCGGCTTTGGAGGCTGTGACGGGCGTTGTGCTGGGAAGCGGAGCGCGAGCAGAGGGGGAGGGCTCGCGTCTTGCCGACGAGTGGGGGGAAAGGGGGGGAATAATACTCTTATTACTCTTATATATGGGCGAAGAATTTTCGCCTCCCATGCGTCGATTTTTCGCATGGCATGACGAAAATTCTTCGCCCTTTTCGTTACCGTCGTCATTGTCATCCATGGCGGCTCTCTCCTGGGCGATGAAGAAGAGAACCCGCTGGCTGAGAAGCAGACGGTAGACGTTACGGCCGTCCTCCTGTTGTTCAATACTGATGTATTCGAGGGCGGCAAGTGCGCGAAGATAGTGCTGTATGGAACGCACGGAACATTTGCAGAGTCTGGCCAGAGTGGCCTGCGAGGAGCGGCAGACGCCCCCCTTGTAGGCCTTGCGGAACAAAGTCAGATAAAGCAAGGTCGGCCCGTCCGAAACGGCCTTGTCAAAACAGATGAACTCGCCGAAAAATTTGTCTGACACCCGCAGGAAGTATGCGGAAGGATTCAGGGTTTCCATGCTTCACCGCCCTCTTTTTGTGTGGCGGGAAAAAGGCAAAAAAGGAGCCCCCCAGGCTTGACGCCGGCATCTTTTGCGGGTATTCTCACATCAGTGTTTTTTTGAGTGAGTCCCGCGAGGGCGGCCGCGTATTGTGACTGCAATCACAGTGCGCGGTTTTCTTTTGGCTTTTCCCTTAGTTCATATATTCCGTAGCCTCAGCTCGTTGTAATGCCAGAGAGAAATCAGGCCGACGCCGCCAGCGCCGTCACCGGATACTGTGCGGCCAGGGTCTGCTGCATCTGGGGAGAAAGCAGATGCCTGAACTTCTGAGCCACGCGGACGAGGGCGCGTTCCTGCGCCTTGTCCATTTCCTCTTCCATGATCTGCATGATGTATCGCTTCACCGCTGGATCCGTGGATTCGTAAATATCATCCAGCAGCAATACACCCGTACTTTCCTGATGCCTCTTCATATTTTTGTCCTCCTGATTGGGCTGCTCATCAGGCCGGGGCCGCCACGCCCCGGCGACCGCCCAGGCGGGCGGTTTCGCTTTAGATAAAAATTCCATTACAGCTCAGACACCAGAACCTCTTCCGTGAAAGCGCCCAGAGCGTCCGCCAGATCAGGATCGAGCGGTACGGCAAAGCCTTCCTGAGCCTGGGTAAAGGCATCCGAGGCTACAGCGTTCATCACTTCCTTGGGCATTCCTTCCTCCTGCTAAAATAGGGGTTGACAGGGTAATGTAAGCCGTCTTTTGCTGTTTCGCATTCAAGTAACAGCGCAAAGCTATTGACAGCCGTGGCTTTTGGATAAGAAAAATGCCGCTGGCAAAAACTGCGGATCGTGCAAAGCAGAGGAGAGGAGACAAAAAAGCCCTTTTCGGCCTGGAGGAACCAGAACCGGAAAGGGCTTATGAGGTGGGCGGGCCGGAAAAAAGCAAAAAGCGTAGAAATATGCCCTGAAGGCACATTGCTACGCTTGTAATTTGCTTGGCGTCCCCAAGGGGATTTGAACCCCTGTCGACGGCGTGAAAGCCGTTTGGTTAGCGTTCGCCGCCTTTGATTTCCAATGCGTTCAGCAGCACCTGGGAGCATGGAAATGCATCCAGCAACAGGTGCTTTTGTAACCAACATTTGTAACCAGTTTGGAGCTCATGTCTCGCTGGTTTGTCTATCTGGCAGTGCGCCCGCGTGTAAGTGCGTGCGAGGGATGTCTGGCCACGTTGCCGGTGCCGTCGTCGTAGGGAGTATGCGGGCGCTTCCTTTTGCGGGCGGAGCCCGCTCCGGAAGGGGCGCTCCCTCGCTCCCCTTTCACCCCACCCCAAAAAAATCAGACCAATGCTCCCACGCCCCCCATGCCTATGGGTCCTTCCTGGCCTTCAAGCGACCGAGGGCCGTGCGCTCCCGGCTTTCGGCCGCGAATGAAAAAGAAAAATCTTGGGTAAAAATAGAAAGCCCGGCTGCCGCGTCATGGGGAGGAAGCCGCTCCGAAGGAGCCGTATGTCGTCTGATGTAAAGGCCAAGGTGGAGCAGCGCGCGGAGCAGATCAAGGCCAAAACCGCTAAGAAGACCCCTCCGGCAAAAGAGGAGCGGCCTAAGCTCGACAGGCACTTCGTACTCGACTGCCTGTCCCGCAATAAAGTGGGTGATGCCACCCTCTACTGTGCCCTGTTCCGGGACAAGTACGTCTTCGTTCAGGAGTGGGAAAAGTGGCTGTACTGGGCTGGCCATCATTGGGAGATAGACAAGCGCAGTCGGCGTGCCTTGGCTGATGCGGAGCGGGTCTGCGCCGCCTACCAGGATGCCTGGGCCGAAGCTGGCGACGAGGACGGTTCCCCTCTGCACAAGCTGCTGATGGGGCGGCTCAAATCCCTGCGCGGCGCGCCTGGCCGCAAGGAGATGCTGGAGTGCGTCACCACCATCGACGATCCTCCGGTCATCTCCGCCGAGCAGTTGGATCAGCAGCCGTACCATCTGGCCACGCCCACCGGTGTGGTCGATCTGCGCACCGGCGAATGTTCCCCCGGCAAGCAGGAGCAATACATGCTCAACCCGTGCCCTACGCCCTGGGCCGGGCTCGACGCGCCTTGTCCGAACTTCGACCAGTTCCTGCTGACCTGCATGGGCGACGATCAGGAGATGGCCGACTTCATCGTCCGGCTCCTGGGCTATGCCCTGCTGGGCGAGAAACACCTGCACATCTGGGCCATCATGTACGGGCCCCTGTCGCGGAATGGCAAGGACACGCTGATGAACGTGATCAAGCGCGTCCTGGGCAAACGTCTGCATGTACGTATTCCGGTGGCCATGCTGGTTGAACAGAAGTTCCAGCGGGACAGCTCGCAGCCGCAGCCGGATTTGCTGGCGCTACGCGGCACGCGCATCGCCTACGCCTCGGAAGCCAACAGCCGCCAGGCGCTGGATCAGGCCAAGATCAAAGACTTGACCGGCGGCGGCTACATCACGGCCCGAGGCATCACGGACAAGGACATGACCGAGTGGCGGCAGTCGGCGCTGCTGCTGTTGCTGACCAACTACCTGCCCAAGATCAGCTTTGATGACGACGGCTTCAAGGCCCGCACCATCTGCATCGAGTGGCCGGTCAAGTTTGTGGCCAATCCCGTCAAAGGATGGGAGCGCCGGATCGACTACGACATCGCCCAAAAGATGGAGCCGGAGGATTCCGGCATTCTGGCCCGCCTGGTCCGGGGCTGCCGGGACGTCATGGCCAACGGCCTGCGCATCCCGGAGAAGGTGCTGCGCTACACTGAGGAGCAGATCGACAGCTTCGACGACATCGGCAAGTTCCTGAAGGAGTGCTGCGAGGTGGAGGAACCGCCCACAGGCGGCCGTGAGTATGAAACCCGCATCGCGGCCTCCGAGCTGCTGAAGGTCTGCAACTGGTGGTGCAAGAAAATCCTGGGCAATTCCTATCCCTATACGCCCAAGAAGTTCACGCCGGCGCTGGAGAAAAAGGGCATCCCCACGAAGAAGAGTTCGGTCATGTACTACCTGGGGGTCACCGTGCGCCAGGAAATCCAGAACGAGTACGAACTGGATCTGGCCGAGGAAGAAGACCGCAAGTCCCGGAGGCGCTCATAATGGCCGCCATCCTCCCAACCTCCCAGGCGATCCCCCATGATATCCATGTGCATCCTGTTGGAATGACATATGTTTTTTGCAAAATGGGAAGATGGGAGCTGCGTCCTGTAACCCCACGCGCGCGCACCTCTCAAGATACTGCGATCCATGATCGGTCTTTTCGCGCGCGCGTAGTATCAGGCCGATCCTCCCATAATCCCAAAAAAGGAAGAAAAGGCCCGGAGTTTGGGAGCTTGCGACCTCTGGTTTGCTCTGAAAGGGCCGGGAGCATGGGAGGAACCCATGTCTGATCTGTTGCTGTCGTGGCTGCGTCAGAAGGTAGAGCCCTCCAAGATCAAAAAAGCCAGCGGCAGCAAGGGGGGCGAGTATCATTCGCCCTGCCCGATGTGCGGCGGCGAAGACCGGTTCGCCGTGTTCCCGGAGCAGCCGGGCGGCGCACTGTGCCAGAAGCACGGCCTCACCGGTACCTGGTCGTGCCCGCGTCATTGCGAGAAGGGGGGCGACGCCCTCACCTGGCTCATGGAAATTGACGGACTGTCGTTCAAGGCCGCCTGCGCCAAGCTGGGCATTGCGGCGGATGCAAAGGACCGCCCGCGCGGATACAGGCCGGTGCGGGTTCCGCATCGGGCGGAAAAGAATGTCTTCACTCCCGGCCGGTACGAGCCTCCGGCGGCAATGTGGCGTGAGCACGCCACCAAGCTGGCCCTGGAGGCGTATGAGCGTTTGCTGCAGACGCCGCCCATGCTCCGGTATCTGGCCCGGCGCGGTCTGCCGGTAACGGCCGTGCGCGCCTACCGCCTCGGATACATTGAGGCCGAAGGCCATCAGCGGGACTGCATATACCGCGCCCGGGCCGCATTCGGGCTGCCGGAAAAGCTCGGCGCCGAGGGCAAGCCCGTCCGGGCTCTGCGCATCCCGCGCGGGATCACTATCCCGGTCTGGAGTTCCGCCGGCGAATGCCTGCGCGTCCGCATCCGGCGACGGGACGTGGACCGGAACCCGAACAATCCCAAAGACCCCAAGTACCTGCTGGTGCCGCAGCCTGGGCAGCCGTACTCCGCGCCGCTCATGCTGCCGCCGGCGGGCGTGTCCCCTGACCTGGCCACATGGGTGGTTGTGGAAGCGGAGATGGACGCAATGGCCGTGCATCATGCCTGCGGGGGCAAGGTCGGTGTGCTGTCCATCCTGACGGTGCGCTTCAAGCCGGACGCTCTTGCGCATGCGGCGTTGGCCCGTGCGGCGCGCATCCTGGTGGCTCTGGATTTCGATGCGGACAAGGCCGACGGCAGCAACCCGGGCGCGGACGCGTGGCCGTGGTGGCAGCGCACCTATCCCCAGGCCCGGCTCTGGCCGGTGCCCGACGGCAAAGATCCCGGCGAAGCTTTCGCCCTGGGGATCAATCTGGCGGAGTGGATATTCACCGGCGTGCCGCTGCTCGCTGCTGATCCCGCCACTTCAATGGCTGGTCAGGCATTGGACCGGAGCGAAATCGCTGTTTCCCTGCCTGCCGGGGCAGTGGGAGAGTCGCGGGTTGCGCCTTCGGCATCGGGGGAAAGGGGCCGTTGCTGGCCGGTGCCGGACGTTTCCAGTCTCGAGGCCGTGGCGCTGCCCAGGGAAATGCACACCTCAGTGGACGAACTGGTGCGCGCCATGCGCGCGCATCCTCTGGACGATCCCGAGTGTCTGCTGCCGTGCCCGTTCACCGATCCGCCGTTCTGGTGGAAATACCGCCGTGACTGCAAAAAATGCGCGGGCCATCCGTTGTGCCTGTTGGGGCTGTTGCAGTCCCCTGTTTTTGAGGAGGCGTTGCATGCGTCCGTATAGACGGTGTTATCTGGCGAGCCCGTATACCGATCCGGACCCACGACTGCGCGCGGCCCGGTATGAGGCGGTCTGCGCTGCTGCGGCGGCCATGATGCGCGACGGCTTCCTGGTGTTCTCGCCCATTGCGCACGGCCATCCCCTGGCCGCGTATGATCTCCCGGTGGAATTCGACTACTGGCAGCGGCACTGTCTGTCCTTTCTGGACTACTGGGCGACCGAACTCTGTGTGCTCACCTTGCCCGGATGGCAGGACAGCGTGGGCGTGGCGGCGGAAATCGATTTCGCCTTGAAACTGGGCCTGCCCGTGTTTCTGCGGGATGCCCAAAACCGTATGGAGCCGTACCATGTCTGATCTGCGCATTGAGCACTGGCCGGTGGAGCGTCTGCGTCCCTATGAGCGCAATCCGCGCAAGAACGACCATGTGGTGAACCGCATGGTGGAGTCCCTGCGCGAGTTCGGCTTCCGCGTGCCGGTGCTGGCCCGCAGCGACGGGGAGCTCATCGACGGCCACTTGCGCTACAAGGCTGCGCTGGTCATGGACATGGCCACGGTGCCGGTCATTCCGGCTGACGACATGAGCGAGGCGCAGATCCGGGCCTTCCGCATCCTGGTCAACCGCTCGGCCACCTGGGCGGATTGGGATGAGGAATTGCTGCTACAGGAACTTCGCGCCCTGCAACTGGCGGACATGGACCTGGCCGTGACCGGCTTCGACCAACGCGAGCTGGATCAGATGCTTATGGACATGGGCACGGACGGCAAAGACCCGGACGACGCGCCGGAGCCGCCCGCGGTGCCGGTGGTGCGCGACGGAGAGATCTGGACTCTGGGCCGGCACAAGGTGATGTGCGGCGACTCCCGCAGCATGGCCGACGCGCGCCGGCTGCTGGGCGATGCGCCATTGGACATGATCTGGACCGACCCGCCGTACAACGTGGATTACCAGGGCAAGGCCGGGAAGATCCGCAACGACAAAATGTCGGCTGCGGACTTTGACGAATTTTTGGCCACGGTGCATCGGATCATGCACGAGTCCCTGCGCCCTGGCGGGGGCATCTATGTGGCCCATTCCGAGGCCGGGGACGGCATCGCGTTCCGGCGCGCGTTTACGGCGGCCGGGTTCAAGCTGGCGGCTTGCCTGATCTGGCGCAAGCAGACGGCGGTCCTGGGGCGCGGCGACTACCACTTCCAGCACGAACCCATCTTGTACGGCTGGCGGCGCGGGGCCGCGCACCGCTGGTACGGCAACCGCAAGCAGCGCACGCTGTTTGAGGCAAAACTGCCGGGCCTGCGAGAAATGGAGGACGGCACCTGGCAGTTTTGCCTGGAAAATCGCCTGTATCGCCTGAGCGGCGAGGCCGTCCGCGTGGAGGAATTGCCCACCACGATCATGGACGCGCTCAAACCGGCGCGCTCGGATTTGCACCCGACCATGAAGCCGGTGGCGCTCATTGAGCCGATGGTGGCCAACTCCAGTCCCAGAGGCGGTCTGGTGGGCGATTTTTTCGGGGGCTCGGGCTCAACGCTCATGGCCTGCGAGCGCCTGAACCGGGCGGCGCGGATCATGGAGGCGGACCCAAAATTCGTCGAGGTGATCATCCGGCGCTGGCAGGAATACAGCGGCGGGCAGGCGGTGCGGGACAGCGACGGAATGACGTTCAGGGAACTGAGCGGAGGCTTACATGCGTAGTCCGCTCTTGACTTCTACAGCAGTTTTGGGGAAGCTGAACTTCCCTAATCAACACAGGCGTAGCCGTCGCCTTTGCCGTGCCCCACACGGTGAAAAGAGCGGTCTTTTTTGTTCTTGCCACCAAAGCACCTCTTGGGGTGCGGGTACATATTGGCAAGGCGACGTCCGGGTGTCCGCGAGGCCCCGGCGGCTGTGTTGAGCCGGGGAGCGTCGTCTTGCTTTTTTTGTGCCCGACCCACTTAATCAACACGAGGTGCCTCATGTCTTCCCAATCTTCCCTCTCTGCTTATGAACTGGCTCAACTTCAAGAGATTGTGCACGAGCATACGCGGCAACTGGCTCTGGCTACCCTATGGCTTTCCGACTTGAAAAATGAAGTAGCCGAACTCCAAAATACAGTGATGCTGCGCTCGGTTGCCATACCTAAGCGTCGTCGTGGAAAATCCGTAATTATTCCCTTCCCTTCGGAGGTGTTCCATGTCTAATGCTCTGATGCCCTTCGCCTTTGGCGACAATCTGGTGCGCGTCATCAACGATGAAAACGGCAATCCTTGGTTCGTGGCCAAGGACGTGGCCTTGGCCCTTGGCTATGAATGGAATGGGGCCGCCCGTATTGCCCATGTCCCTGACGAATGGCGAGGGGTCACATCCGTTGTTACCCCTCGGGGAGGCACACAGGAAATGCTCACTCTCTCCGAGCAAGGCATGTACTTCTTCCTGAACCGCAGCGACAAGCCCGGCGCGCTGCCCTTCCAGAAATGGCTGGCCGGAGAGGTTCTGCCCGCCCTGCGCAAGACCGGGCGGTACGAAACACCCCACACGACCCAAGAGAACCCCACCGGGCCGGAAGAAGAAACTTTCGGGGACGACAGGCTCTTTTCCCCTGCGGTGCTCCAACTGGAGTCTTCACAACGTATCCGACTGCTGGAGCAGGCCACGAGCATGGCCAAGGAGGAAGGTTGGGGTGTCCATGAAATGGAAGAATATTTTGTCCGTCTGTGCACCATGACGGGAAAAACCAAACGTGATCCCAAAAGAGAGCGTATTCAACGCTTCATTGCCCAGTGCATGACGCGCATTCCAGGTCAAAACCTGCCTTTCATGCGCGTTTATGCCGCCTTCTATGAATGGTGGGAAGCCAATGAACGCGGTCCCGTACCGGGAAGCAAGAGTCTTGCTACGGAATTGCGGCGCTACTTTGAGCCGCAAAAAAGCAATGTTTCAAAATACCGAGATTGTGCCCTGCGCTAACTCTTTGGAATAAAAAAGCAGGGCGGTATTGCGAGTACCGCCCCTGTGAAGGCATCAGGCTAGGCCTAACGTCCCTACATTGTTAAGCCTAGCCTCCCGCAACGGGTTCGGTCAAGAGCCCGATAACGGCGCGAGCTGGGCGAAAAGGAACGGAACATGGCGGATGTGGAACAAAACCTGGAGTCATTGCTTGAGCGCAGCAGCGGCACGGACGTGCCCCTGCTGCTGAAAGCCAAGGAAGACGCCAAGCGGCGGGTCAAGGATGATCCGTCCTCTGCCAATCTGGCCGCCCTGGATCGCGCCACTCAAATGTTGAGGGACGCTATGAGCAAGCAGAACGGCGGCAATTTCGGCAGCGTGAAGGACGTGCTGGCCTATTTGGTGGAGCAGGGCCGCAAGGCCAGCCAGTCCCAGATATACAAGGACTTGAAACGCGGCTACCTGCGCCGTCAGGCGGACGGCAGTTTCCGCCAGCGCGATGTGGATATGTATGCCAGCACCTTGCAGGCATATGCGCTCCCGGAAAAAGAGGCCGACGCCATGTCGGACCTGGCCCGGCAGGAATTGGAAGAGAAAGTGGCCAAGACCCGCGAGCAGCGCCTGGCCATCGCCTTTGATCGCAAGGTCAAGGCAGGCAAATACATCCTGCGCGAGGATGTGGCCCTGGAGCTGGCCAGCCGGGCCAGCGCCCTGGACGTGGGGCTGCGCAGCGTGTTCCGGCTGTATGTGGCGGATTATATCCGTATGGTGGGCGGTGATGTCACCAAGGCGGAAGCGCTGGCAGCCGAGTTTGACAAAAACCTGGATACGGCCCTGACCGAGTATTCGCGGCCAATGGATTTTGCGCTGACCGTTACGCCAGAGGAAGTTACGATCAGCGACAGCGGTGCGGAAGAACGGGAAGACGAGTAACCAAATTGCTGTCTTCATCCGTAAGCCGCTCATGCGGCAACGGCTGAAGCAAGGTGGAGTGTGTCCCTGATGAAACCGACGGCGCAAACGCCCCGGATCCGCAAGGGGAAAACGAAGGCGAAACCGACGACGACTGAGCTCCGCTTCAGGGTGGACCGGCTTCCGGGCTGCATCCACCCTGAAACCCGGGCGGCGGTGGCGCGTCTGACGGCGGAGCGCGGCCCCATCCTCTGGCCGTGGGCATTCGGCAGAGGTGAACGGGCCGTGTTGCGCCATCGTCCTCCCATCCCGGCCAGCCTGTGGTCCGAGCGGCATCGCGTAGTGCATAATTCGTCCCGGCCCGGCCCCTGGCGCAACATGGTCACCCCCTATGCCGCGGGAGTCATGGACGCGGCCTTCTATCCGTCCGTCCAGACGGTTTCGATCATGAAGTGTCCGCAGAGCGCGGGCACCGAGGCGGTGCACAACTGCATCGGCTACACCATCGACCGCGCTCCCGGACCGGTGCTCTATGTGTACCCTGATGAAACCACGGCCAGGGAGAACGCCCAGGATCGGATCATTCCCATGTTGCAGGCCAGCCCGCGGCTGCGGGAATACCTCACCGGCATATCGGACGACATCGGCAGCCTGCGTATCAAGCTGGCGCATCTGACCATCTACATGGCCTGGTCCGGATCGGCCGCCCGCCTGGGCAACAAACCCATCCGCTATCTGGTGCTGGACGAGCTGGACAAATACCAGGGCAGCAAGCGCGAAGCCTCGGCCGAGGCACTGGCCGAAAAGCGCGTGATCACCTGGGGTAAGCGGGCCATCACCTGGAAACTGAGCACGCCCACGGTGGTGGACGGCCCGATCCACAAGGCGTTCGCGCAATCCGAGGCCCGTTTCCGCTACTGGGTCGTCTGCCCGTTTTGCGGCTGCGAGCTGCTCATGGATTTTGAGCATATCCGCTGGCCGGAAGGCCATATGAACCCGGTGTCGCTCAAATCCCATTCCCTGGGGGGGTACGAGTGCCCGCACTGCGGGGCCGAGCGTCATGGTTGGACCGACGCCGACCGCGATCTGGCCGTGCGCAACGGCCTGTGGCGCGAAGAGACCAGCGGCCGGGAGCTGCATGAGCATTTGGAGACATACCGGCCCATCAGCGTGGGCTTTCACATTCCAGCCTGGATTTCGCCTTTTGTTTCGCTCTCGGAGATTGCGGCCAAGGCGCTGGAATATCAGCTCAACCCGACTCTGGAACTGCTCAAAGACGTGCAGAACAACTACAAGGCCGAGCCCTGGGAAGCGGAATTCGAGCGGCGGGACGAGGATATGATTTTGGCCCTGTGCGACGACCGGCCGCGCGGGGCGGTGCCCGGGCCCTTGCCGGCACGCAAGCCTGGCGGCGAAGCGCAGGAGCGCGTGGCGGCGGTGCTGGCGGCCGTGGATACGCAGTTGCGCTATTTCCGCTATGTGATCCGCGCCCTCGGCTACGGGGAAGAGGCCGAGTCCTGGCTGATCCAGGAAGGCGTGGCCCCAACGCTCAACGCCTTGGATGAGCTGTTCTGGCGCTCCGAGTACCTGGACGCCCTCGGCCGCCCGTTCAAGGTGCGCGCGGTGATTATCGACGCAATGGGCGATCCGCAGCGCACGGCCCAGGTCTACGCCTGGGCGGCCCGCAACCGCGGGCGCGTCTTTCCGGCCCAGGGGGTCCACGCTCCGGCGACGCCTGTGTCCTACGCGCCGCAGGAGTATTTCCCCGGCCCGAAAGGCGAGCGGGTGAAAATCCCCGGTGGCATCCTGCTGCACAAGGTGGACACGACCATGTTCAAGGGCGTCCTGGCCAGCAAGCTGGCCATAGCGCCGGACGATCCGGGGGCCTTCCACCTGCATTCCGGCGACGGCTTGCTGGCCTACGCCCGGGAAATGTGCGCCGAGGCGTGGAACCCGGAAAAAAACCTGTGGGACAACCCGCACGGCCGGCCGAACCACGCCTGGGACTGCGAATACCTGCTGTGGGCTCTGCATTGGATGCTGGCCGTCGCCAAGAAAAAGCGGCCTGGCGCGGCCAGGCCAGCGCCCAAGGCTCTGCCGCCGAAACCCGTTCCCCGCCCCGCCGGTTCTGTCGCGGATCGCCTGGCGGCGTTTACCCGGAGGTGAAGGTGAAAAACGACAAATTGCTTAACTGGGCGCAGGTCTGCGCCTTGCTGGGGTGCAGGCGCAGTTACTTTTATGTCCTAATCAACTCCGGCCAGCTGCCTCATGTCCGGGTCGGCAGCACGCGGGGCATCAGAGTGCTGGAGTCGGACGTCCGGGTCTTTATACATGCCCGCAGCACAGGAAGAGAAGAGAAAGGCCACTAGAAACTATATAAAAACTATATAAAAATCTTGACACTATACATTTTTTATATAGAATATTCCTCAGGAGACAACAATGGACAGCCGCACCATCATCAGGATGCTCAAAAAAGACGGATGGTATCTGGTCAATGTGGAAGGCAGTCACCATCATTTTTGCCATCCTGAGAAAAAAGGAAAGGTTACTGTGGCCCATCCTAAAAAAGACTTCTGCATTGAGACGCTGAAGCGGATGGAACAGCAAAGCGGCTTGAAGCTCCGATAATATTCAATCGGGGGAGAGGGTTCTCTTCCCCATTCGTGGGAGAGCATATGCCTATTTATTTTGCGCAGTTTCTCCCGGCCAAGGACAGACCCGGCGCGTACTGCGTCGACTTCCCGGATTTGCCGGGCTGCTTTACTGACGGCGACTCCTTGTCCCAGGCGTTGTCCAATGCCCGCGAGTGTCTGACGGGATATTTGAAGGCGTGCGGGAAAGAGGGCGAGGATATTCCCGCGCCGTCCTCGGCCGCGGAAGTTCAGCGTAAGGCCGAGGCCGGCTGCCGGGAGTTGGAGATCGATATCCCGGAAGGCACCTTCTATCAGGCCGTGGAGGCGGGCGCGTTGGACGAGAAACCCATCCAGGTGTCTGTTTCCATGCTGCCGTCTCTTGTCAATTCTATCGACCGTAAGGCCAAAGAGGAAGGCATGACCCGCTCCGGCCTGCTGGCTGCGGCGGCCAAGGAGTATGTCAGCCGCCAACATGCCTGACGGCGCGGCAAGGCATTCCCCATCCCCGGCACGGTTTTCCCGGTCGGGGATTTTTTTTGCTGAAAACGCATTTTTCGTCCACTACGTCCACTACGTCCACGACAGCCGCCCCCGCGCGGTGCTATCCCGGTGGGCATGGCATCCTCCATCTGGACCCGTGCAGAGCTCGATGAGCAGATCACGCTGTACAAGCGCGCCCTGAAAGCGTGCGCGTCCGGCGCGTCCTACACCATCGGCTCCCGCTCCCTCACCCGCCAGGACTTGCCGCGCATCCGCGAGCACCTCGCCTACCTTGCCGGCGAGCTGGCAGCCCTTGACCACGGACGCGGGCCTGTCCTGGTGCAGGCCCGCGTCCCCCACCACAAAAGGGGGCGGCGATGACGCCCTCTTCCGTAAAGCCGACGGCAGCCGCGAGCGGTAGTGAGCAGATACCGCAGGCGGCGCACGCGGTCGGGCTGTGCCCGCCGCGTATGCTTGCGCCGCTGGAGCGGGGGAGGGCGCGGTCATGAGCCAGACCGCCATCCACCAGGGCCACCCGGTTCCGTCGGCCTCTCTCGAATCCGGGGCCTTTCGCGGCTCCCTGAAAAACTACCTGCCTCCCCGGGTGCGCGGCCGCGATCAGGCGGCCTTTGAGCGCGATCTGACCATGACCCGGGTGGAAGATCTCTACGGCAACGACGGTATTGCCAAGTCCGGCGTCAACTCCATCGCCACCAACGTCATCGGCACCGGCCTCACGCCGCAGAGCGTGATCCCGGCCAAACGCCTTGGTCTGGAGCAGAGCGCGGTCAAGGATGTGCAGGATCAGATGGAATGGCTGTGGGCGGAGTGGTGCGGGCAGGCCCACTACCGCGAGCAGCTTGGCTTTGAGGATTTGCAGATGCTCGGTCTGCGCTCCCTGATCCGCGCCGGAGAGATGATCCACCTGCCTGTCATGGACGAGCGCCCCGGCTGCCGCTTTGCCTTGCGCATTCAGGACATTCGGCCCTCCCGACTGCGCACGCCGTGGGACAAACAGTTTGAACCTCTGCTGCATGACGGCGTGGAAGTCAGCGCCACAGGCGTGCCTGTGGCCTACTGGATCGCATCTCCCGCGCCCTCCGTGACCATGCTGGACGACAGCATGTACACCAGCGGCGAGTTCCGGCGCATTCCGGCACGCATCGGGCACAGGCGCAGCCTGTTTCATGTTTTTCGACCGGAAAGCGAGGAACAGTTCCGGGGCGCGAGTTGCCTTTCCCCGGCGGTCAAGTTCTTCCGCCACCTCAATGACTCCATTGACTATGAGCTGATGGGCCAAGTGCTGGCGGCCTCGTTTCCGGTGTTTATCGGGTTGGAAAACGGGCCGCAGGCGCTGCCCGGCTATGTGCAGGAGGAAGCCGAAGGGGAGGGAGAAGAGAAACGATATTACCAGGATATCCCGCCCGGCGGCATCATGTACGGCAACAAGGGCGAAAAGCCGGAAGTGCTGGAGAGCAAGCGGCCCGGCAGCAACTTTCTCAACTTCTGCGAGCTGGTGCTGCGCATTCTGGCGTCCTCTCTGGAGATTCCCTACGAGGTGCTGACCAAGGATTTTTCCAAGACCACCTATTCCAGCGCCCGCGCGGCCCTGCTGGAAGCCTGGCGGGTCTATGAGGTTTACCGCTCCTTTTTCGTGCGCCATTACTGCCAGCCCCTCTGGATGATGGTGCAGGAGGAAGCCTGGCTGCGCGGCTACCTGACCCTGCCGGAGGGCGCTCCCGATTTTTATGCGGCCCTGCCGTACTGGTGCAATACGCGTTGGATCGGCCCGGCGCGCGGCTACATCGATCCCACCAAGGAGACCGCCGCCAACATCGCGGCCATCGAAGCGGGCCTCATGTCCCGCTCCGAGGCCATTGCCGAACGCGGCGGGGACTTCGACGAAATTGCGGAACAACTGGCCCGGGAACAGGAGCGGTACAAGGAACTCGGCATTTCCGTGGCGCAAAGCTCCGTTTCCGTTCGCCTGCACTCCGGCAACGACGAGGAAACGGACGATGCTCAAACCACAGTATCCGGGGCCGACAATGACTGATTTTGAACATCTCTGGGCCATGCAACCGGAGGCGTTCGCGGCCTTCATGTGCTCCGCCGGGGAGGATTCTCTGCAGAGCCGCTCCCTTCCGGACAGCGAACCGGACGACCAGCCGCCCTATGAGCTTGTCAACGGTGTGGCCGTCATCCCGGTGGAAGGCGTGATCATGCGGCGCTCTTTTTTCTCTACCGGGCTGAAAGATATCTCGGCGGCTCTGGACGCCGCGCTGGCGGCTCCGGACGTTCGCGCCGTCCTCTTTTCCATCCACAGTCCCGGCGGTCAGGCCCGGGGCGTCAAAGAGGTGGCCGACGCCATTTTCGCGGCGAGGCGCGTGAAACCCTGCGCGGCCTGGGTGGACGGCCTGTGCGCGTCGGCGGCCTACTGGCTGGCCTCGGCCACGGGCGCGGTCTACGCCGGGCCTTCGGCGGAAGTGGGCAGCATCGGCGTCATCCTGCGCCACATGGATAAATCCGGCTGGAACAAGGAAATGGGCCTTGCCTTCACCTATGTGACCGCTGGTTCCTACAAGGCGGTCGGCCACCCGGACGCGGCCCTTTCCGAGCGCGACATGGGCGTGCTGCAGGCACGGGTGGACGCCATCTACGAGATGTTCTGCGGCGATGTGGCGCAACGCATGGGCCTGGCCCCGGACAACCGGGCCGCCTGGGCGGACGGACGGGATTTTCTGGCGGGCGAGGCGGAAGCCCTCGGCCTGATCACGGCCATTGTGCCATCCCGGGCCGAGGTCATCAAACAACTTCTCAAGGAGACGCACATGGACAAAGACGAACTGGCTCGGAGCCATCCCGACCTGCTGGCCGCCATCCAGCGGGAAGCGGCGGAAGCCGCGCTGAAAGAGCGCGACAAAAGCGAGGCGCAACAGGCAGCGCAGGCCACGGCCTCCGCTCTGGCCCTGATGGAAACGGTCTGCGGCAAGGAAACGGCGGACAAAGTCCGGGCGCTCATGGAAACAGGCGTCACGCCCGAGCAGCTCAGGGCGGCGGCCCGGGTTCTGGGCGACGCGGGAGCGTCACGGCAGCCCTCCGGCGATCCCAAAGCGGATATGCTGGAAGCCATCAAACAGGCCACGCCCGCTCCGGTGAGTGACGGCTCCGGCGCTTCGCAGGACGAAACCGCCGCCCTGATCCAGCGCATCGGCAGCATGTAGGAGTCAGGTTATGCACCATATCGAATCGTATCAGCGCCCGGCCTTTCTGAAAGACCATCCCCCGATCCTGGTCCGCATGATCCTGGCCAGCACCGGCAGCGAGGAAGTGTATCTTGCCGGCACCGTGCTGGGTCGTGATGCCGAAGGCAAGCTTGCTCCCTGGACGGCGTCCAGCGCCGGGGTCGAAGGCATCCTGGTCGAGGACGTGACGGTCCCGGCCAGCGGCGGGGCCACAGCGGACGTGTACGTGCACGCCAGTGTGGTGGCCCAGGAGCTGATTTTCGCGGACGGCGTTTCGGCCGCCGACGAGCAAACCGCCCTGGCGGCTCTGCGCGCCAAGGGCATTTTCGCATAGGAGTCACGCATGGATTTGAGCTATTTCACCCCGCGCGTGCTCACCGGGGTGATCAATCTGCGGCCGGTGAAACACGATCTGTTCACCCGTTTTTTCCGTCCCCTGGATCCCAAGCCGGTGGACGTGCTGGAGTTGCAAACCTCGCTGCGCGGGGCCTCCATTCTGCCGGCCATCACCAATTACGCGGCCGGCACCATGCGCAAGGGCGAGGTTCTGAGCGTGGATTACGTCAAGGCTCCCCGCTTCCGGCCCAAGCGCGCGTTCCGGGCGGCGGATCTGCTGAAAACGCAGAAAGGCTTCAGCCCGTATGATCCGCGTGTTAATCCCGTGGAACGGGCCATTGCCGAGGACATGGACGCCAATCGGGACGACATCGACCGCATGGTGGAAATCATGTGCGCCCAGGCGGCGGTGGACGGCCGGATTGATCTTTACGACATGATCGAAGGCCAGGTGGTCAAAAACTACACCGTGGACTTCAAGCGGCCCGCTTCCCATGTGGTGGCCCTGACCGGCGAGGCGCTCTGGAGCAACCCGGCTTCCGACCTGGCAGGTATGATGGAAACCTGGAATCTGCTGATCCAGGAAGACACCAGCGGCCATTCGGCCACAGACCTCATCCTGGGCAAGAACGCCTGGACCGCGTTCCGGCGGCATCCGGACGTCAAGGACAGCCTGGACAACCGGCGCATCGACATCGGGCAGCTCTCCCCCCGGGTGGGGGCCAAGCTCAAGGGGCAGTGGAACGGACTGAACATCTGGACGCACAACGCCACCTATAACGACCTTGAGGGCAATACCAAATACTACCTGGAGCCGGACTACGCCCTGCTGCTGGCCGGCAGCGCCGAGTCGGTCATTGAGTTCGGCCAGCCTGTGGACGTCAAGTGCGAAGGCCCGGCCAAGATTTTCGCCAAGCAGTTCGAGCAGGAAGACCCCTCCGGCGTCTTTACTATCGCCGAATCCCGTCCCCTGCCCATGACCCGGCATTGCGGCTGGACCGTCAAAATCAAGGCCGTTTAGAGCGTTTTGCTCATGAAATTAGCAAAACGCTCTGGCATGGCAAAGCCATGCCCGCCGCGAGCGTCAGCCGTTGGCGGCTGTGCCGCCTTACGGATGACGACAGCAGAGATAGGCGCAGGCGAAATTTACTTTCGCCGTGAAGCGCCGGAGCGAGCGTTTCAAAAACAATATTCTCTAGGAGGCGCAGCATGGCACGCTCCAAGACCATAACAGTGCTGCTCCGTTGCAGTCTGGAAGACGGCAAAATGCGGCGCGAACCCGGCGAACGCGCGGTTCTGCCCGCGGCCGAAGCCCGCTCCCTGGCAGACTCCGGGCTGGCAGAACTGCTTGAGACGCCCCGCAACGGCAGGGAGAAAACGCCGCCTGCGGGAGAGGAGACCGGCACGGACAGTCTCAGCGAGAATGCGGGCGAGGAAAACGGCGCGGCCCCGGACGAGCAGCCGGACAACGGGAACGAGGGGGACGCGGGGAACGAAGGAGATGAAAGCCATGGCTGATTTTCTCATCGCTTACGCTCCGCTCAAAGACTTTGAAGGCGGCTGGTGCGACGTGTCGGGCGACGCCGGCGGCGAAACCTATGCCGGCATCGCCAGGAATTTTTTCCCGTCCTGGGAAGGCTGGGCCGTGATCGACGCGGCCAAATCCCACAGCAGCTACAGCCGGGGCGCGCTGGCCTTTTCCCGGCATCTGGCCGCGCTGCCGGGCCTCGCGGACATGGTCCGCAACTGGTACCGCGTGGAGTGGTGGGAGCGCATGGGCCTGGCCGCCTTCAGCCAGTCCGTGGCCGACGAGCTGTTTGAACAGGCGGTCAACCTGGGGCGCGGCGGCGCGGGCAAGCTGCTCCAGCGCCTGTGCAACGCCATGAACTTCGACAAGCGCAGCGGCGCCGCCCTGTTTGCCGATCTTGTGGTGGACGGCGCGGTGGGGCCGAAAACCCTGGCCGCCCTGGCCAGGGTGCTGGATCGGCGCGCCAGCGACGAGGCCGTGGTACATGCCCTCAACTGCCTGCAAGGGGCGCACTATATCAACATTGCGGCCGCCAACGCCGCCCGGCGCAAATTCGTGGACGGCTGGATGCGCCGCACGCACTGCCAACCGGCAGAGGGGGCGGCCTGATGGCCGGGTGGAAGGACATTGTCGGCACGGTGGCCCCGGCCCTGGCCACAGCTCTGGGCGGGCCGCTGGCCGGACTGGGCGTGGCGGCCATCGGCAAGGCTCTGGGCCTGGGCGACGGCGCCGGCGAAGAGGATGTGGCGCAGGCCGTTCTGCGGGCCACGCCCGAGCAACTGGTGGCGGTGAAGCGGGCCGAGATGGATTTCACGGCCAAAATGAAAGAATTGGACGTGGATCTGGCCCGGATTGCCGTGGCCGACCGCCAGAGCGCGCGGCGGCGGGAATCCGCCACCGGCGATTCCTGGACCCCGCGCCTGTTGGCCGCAGTGGCCCTGGGCGGGTTTGTGGCCTGCATCTGGATGGTGTTCCACTCGCGCCTGACCGGCATGGACGCGGCGCAGATCGCGCTCATCGGCGGGGTGGTGGGCTATGCCTCGGCCAAGGCGGACACGGTCATCGCCTACTATTTCGGTTCCTCCAAGGGCTCGGACGACGCCAGCCGTATGCTGTACAAATCAACGCCCAACCCCGGGGACTGAGCCGTGAACCACTGCCCTGGGCGACGCAGTCGCGCGGCGTGCCGCGCTGATAGCGAAGTGCGGGCGCGGACGGAACCCGCTTCCGGCCGCATGAACGCCCGCACAACGCGGGGAAGGAAGGCCGGGCCATGACAATGGAAATCCTGCTGGGGATCAATTCCCTGCTGATGCTGTTCGGCCTGTTCTGCGCCCGGGAATGGTGGAAGGGGCACAAGACGCAACATGAGCAGCTCGCCAAGGCCATCGAAAAGCTGGCGGAAATCTACGCCTCCAAGGCGGCCGTATTCCGGGCGCACAAGCGTCTGGACGCCCTGGAGGAGAGCAGCGCGGATCATGCGGAGCGCATCGTCCGCCTGGAAACCGAACTGGAACTGACAGGATGGAGTCGCGCATGTCCTTCCAAGACGACGTCCGAGACGAAGTGAGTTCGGTGTTCCTCAATCCCGATGAGTTCGGGGAAGAGATCAACTTCGACGGCCAGCCGGTGACGGCGATCATCGACGATGGCCACGGCTCCCGCGCCACCGGGGCGAGCGGCGGCTTCAGCGACGCGGGCAGCCTGGGCGTGGCGGAACACGTCCGGACCATCTACCTGGCCGACAGCCTGCGGGAGCGGCCCGTGCCGGAGCAGCAGGTGGATATCGGCGGCGAGTCCTGGGTGGTGGAACCGGAGGATAACGCCGTGCGCGTGGAAGCGGGAATGCTGATCCTCCGGGTCAGCCGGGCCTATGCGTGAGGGAGAGAGGCATGGAGATCCAGATCGACACCCGGGACTTCGATCGCGTGCTGCGGCCCCTGGCCGGCATGGCGGGCGAAGTGGACAAGGCCATCCGGGCCGCGCTCAAGCGCACCGGCGCCAACATGGGCACCAACATCGCCCGGCAGATCAAGGAGCACAGCTTCCTCAAGTCCGGCGATATCCGGCAGGCCCTGTCCAAGCCGCTGCTGACCGGCACCGCCGGCTCGCTCCGGGTGGAGGAGCGCGTGGCCAGCCGACAGCTGGCCTTGGACCGTTTCCGTCTGGTGCCCCGTCGGGTGACTGCCCGCAAACGGATGCGCAGCATCCACTGGCCGCGGGCCGGGTACCAGATCGGCCCGGGCGAGCCGGTACGCTACCCGGACGGCGGCAACGGGCTGTCCAAGGCGTTCGTGACCAGGCTGAACGGGCGTCTGTTCCTGATGCAGCGCCGGGGCCGCACGCTGGAGCGGATGTTCGGCTACAGCGTGCAATATTTCGCCGCCTTTGACGCGACTTCCGCGTTCGTGATGCGCGCGGCCCGGACCATGTTCGAGCAACGCCTGCGGCATGAAGTGCAGCACCGTCTGGAGAAGCTGAAATGAACAGCTTTTTGCTCATGACCGCCCTGCGGGATCGTCTCGCGCCCGCGCTGGCTGACCTGCCGCTGCCCACACGCTCCCGGCGGGAACGGCCGCGCCCCGGCGAAGTCCTGTTGCGCCCGGCCCGCGTCCTGGTGGGCTCCCTGCCGCCGAAAGGCGGGGAGCACGCCGAGTACGACGCGCCCCTGGTGCTGATTCAGGCCATGTCCGGCCACGACGGGGACGACGGCTTTGCCAGGGTGGTGCTGGCCCTGCGCCTGGTGGTCTGGAACGAGGAAGCGGAAGGCGCGGAAAACGATCTGCACAATCTGCTGGCCCTGGTGCGCCGACATGCCATGTCCTGCCGGCGGCAGGCCCTGGACGGCCGTTACATCCTGACGGCAAACGAGCGGGGAGAATTCACGCCCTGGGTCCGCCCGGACGAGCAGGCCCCGCCCTTTGCCGAGGCCTATGCGCTGACCCACTGGACCATGCAAGGGAATGAATAGAGCGTTTTGCTCATGAAATGAGCTGAACGCTCTGGCGACAGCGTTAGCTGGCGCCCGCGCCGAATGAGCGTCCAGACCGCGCTCTGGACGCGAAATGATGGCAGCGAAGTGATTGAAAATGGATATTTTCAATCAAAAAATTCTCTAGGAGTTCAACATGTCATATCGTCACGGCGTTTACATCGAAGAAAAGGCCACCGGCCTGGTCACCCCGGTGGAGGTGAATTCCGCGCTGCCGGTCATCGTGGGCACGGCCCCGGTCCACAATCTGGCCGAAGGCGTATCCCGGCCCGTCAACGAGCCGAAGCTCATCTACAGCCTGCCCGAGTTTGTGCAGCAGTTCGGCGCGCCCGGAGCGGACGAGCCCGCGTCCGACTTTACCCTGTACGAGGCGGCGGAATTGTATTTCGGCCGCTACAAGGCGGCTCCCATCGTGGCCGTCAACGTCTTCGACCCCGCCCGGCATACCAAGCCGGCCGCCGACGCAGCGGGGGAAGACGAGGGAACAGTGCCCGACGTCCGCCAGGTCACGTCCGCCGACATCATCGGCGGTGTGAACGCGGACAGCCTGCAACGCTCCGGCCTGGCGCTGGTGGAAGAGATTTTCCCGCGCTTCCGCCTGACGCCCGGCCAGATTCTGGCGCCGGGCTTTTCCGGCGACCCGGCCGTGGCCCTGGCCATTGGCGCGGCCTGCAAGGACATCTGCGGCCATTTCCGGGCCACGGGCATCATCGACGTGCCCGACGAGGTGCGGAAATACACCGAAGTCCCGGCCTGGCTCAACGACAACAACCTCACGGACGCCGACCTGCTGTGCATGTTCGGCAGCCCCGTCTACAACGGCGCCGTGGAACGCGGCTCCAGCCACCTGGCCGGGGTCGTCGCGCGTCGCGACGCGGAAAACGAGGGCATCCCGTTCTGGAGCCCGTCCAACAAGCGCCTCCAGTGCGAGGGCCTGGCGCACGCCGGGCGCGAGTTGCATCTCACGCCCACGGAAGCCGCCTTTTTGAACGGCAACGGCATCGTCACGGCGCTCAATATGGTGGGCGGCCTGGTGGCCTGGGGCGATCAGACCACGGCCTATCCCGGCGTCACGGACGTCAAGGACAGCTCGATCCCCATCCGGCGCATGTTCTCCTGGGTGGGCAACACCCTGGTGCTCACCTGCTGGCAGTATGTGTCCAATCCGTTGCGCCGCCGCATGATCGAAACCGTGCAGGACACGTTCAACGTCTGGCTCAACGGCCTGACCGGCCGGGAGTTCCTGCTGGGCGGCCGGGTGACCTTTGAGGAAGTCGACAACCCCTCCGGCGATCTGATGGGCGGCAAGGTCCGCTGGCACGTCTATCTGACCCCGCCGCAGGCCGCGCGCGAGCTGATGTTCATCCTTGAGTACGATCCCGCCTATCTGTCCACCCTTTACGGCCTGGCGGCCTAGGAGCGTGATATGTCCCAAGCTTTACCCGTCACCAACCCCATCCCGTCCGTGCTGACCAACGCCAAGGTCTACCGGGACGGCGTGGATCAGCTGGGCATCGGCACGGTGGAAATGCCCGACTTTGAATACCTGACTGAATCCCTCGCCGGCCTGGGCATCGCCGGCGAGCTGGACGTGCCCGTGGCCGGGCATTTCAAAAGTCTGGCCCTGAAAATCAAATGGAACGTGCCCACCCCCAACGGCGCGGCTCTGCTGCAAACGGCCGGGCACCATCTGGAAGTGCGCGGTTCCATCCAGGAGCTGGACGCGGGCTCCGGCAGCTTCGTCAACAAGCCGGTCAAGGTGGTGACCAGGGCCATGCCCAGGAAGTCCGGCATCGGCAAATTCGAGCCCGGCAAAAAGATGGAACCCGAGACCGAGCTGGAGCTGTACTACATCAAAATGTGGATGAACGGCCAGGAGCTGGTGGAAGTGGACAAGCTGAATTTTGTCTTCAACCTCAACGGCGTGGACATGCTGGCCGACATCCGCGCCAATCTCGGCATGTAAAGGAGAACATCATGAGCAAGCCCAGAACCGCCACCATCAAACTGGATTACCCCGTGCAGCTGGCCGACCGCGAGCTGACCGAAGTGACCATGCACCGCCCCAGCATGGGAGAGATTATCGACAATCCCGTGCGGGACGCCCTGGACATGGCCGGGGAACTGAAGCTGTACGCGGTGCTGTGCGGACTGCCGGAGGAGGATCTGCGGCTGCTGGATTCCGAGGATTACGCCCGGGTGCAGCAGCAGTACCTGACCTTTCGGGGCATCACCCCCGGCAGGCGAACTGCGGCGTCAGGCGCTGCTGCTCAATAAACTGACCGGCTGGGGGCTGGGCGAGCTGCTCTCCCTGACCTGGGACGAGCTGTGCGAGTGGACGGAAGAGGCCCTGCGCCTGCAAGCGGAGATCAACGAGGCTGTCGCCCGGGCGCGCGGATGAGACCGGCCCGGGCGGCCAGCCGGCACAGGGCGGATCCCAGCGCGGCCGCAACCCCGAGGGCGGCGCCGAGCAGCGGGCCGCAGTAGAACAGGGCAACCAGGCCGATGAGGCCGCAGGCGATGATGTGGGCTGTCAGGGTCATAAGCATGAACGGTCACTCCGGAGCGAGACATGAATAGCACGTTCGGCGTCGGTTTTGCCGTGGGCGCGACGCTGTCTCCTACTGTTGCCAATGTTTTTAGCACAGTGGAGCACAAAATCAAATCCAGCGCGCAGCGCGTGGAGGCTTTGACCGCGAAAACCAAGGCCCTGGCCAGGGCGCAGGCCCTGCGGGCCGACGTCGCGGCCACCCAGCGTCTGTACGCCGCGAGCGGCGGCCAGGATCCGCTGATCCGCGAAACCCTGAACACGCAACTGGCCGCCTACCAGAAAGCGCGGGCCGAGGCCGCCCGCTACGGCGTGGCCGTGGCCGATTACGGCCGCGCGCACACCCGGGCGCAGGCCCAGCTGGAACGCACCCGCTACCGGCTGGAGGCGCTGAGCAAGGCCCAGGCGGCCGAGGCCCGGCGCAAGGAATTGCGCGGCGGCATGATGGAAGCCGCGGTTCCTGCCATGGCCGTGGCCGCGCCGATCAAAATGGCCATGGGCTTCGAGACCGCCATGGCCGACGTGCGCAAGGTCACGAATTTCGACGCGGCCGGGCTCAAGTCCTTTGGCAATGAACTGCTCGACATGAGCACGCGCATCCCCATGACCGCCGAGGGCCTGACCCAAATCGCGGCCGCGGCCGGCCAGGCGGGCATTGCCCAGAACGAGCTGCTGGCCTTCACCGAGGACGCCGCGGTCATGGCCACGGCGTTCGACATGAGCGCCGAGGATGCCGGTTCGGCCATGACCGGCATGCGCACCAACTTCAAGCTCACCCAGGACGAGGTGCGCCTGCTGGGCGATTCCATCAATCACCTGTCCAACCGCTACGACGCCAAGGCGAGCGAACTGGTCAACTTCGTAAGCCGGGTGGGCGGCACGGCGGCCACGTTCAGGATGACCGGCCAGGAAGTGGCCGCCCTGGGCACGGTGTTCCGGGCCACCAAGGTGGATACGGAAAGCGCGGCCACGGCGGCCAACGCCATGTTCGTGCGTCTGGGCAACGCGGGCAAGCTGCCCAGGGAGGCGCAGGAAGCCCTGGCCGGGCTGGGCATCAGCGCCCAGGGCATGGCCGAGGCCATGCAGAAGGATGCCCAGGGCGCCATGCTGCAATTCCTGCGCCAGGTCAAGGCCTCCAGGAATCCGCTGGCCGCCCTGTCCGCCGTGTTCGGCACGGAACATGCGCCCAAGATCGTCAAGCTGGTGGGCTCCCTGGATCTGTACGAGAAGGCCCTGAAGGACGTTGCGGACAAAGGCGAGTACGCGGGCTCGCAGCAGGACGAGTTCAACAACGTCACCGATACGGCCTCGGCACGCCTGCGGCTGGCCACCAACGCGGCGGGCAAGGCCGCCATTGAGCTGGGCACGGCCCTGCTTCCGGCCGTCTCCTCCATTCTGGAAACCGTGACGCCATACATCAGCGCCATCGGCACCTTCGCCAGCGAGCACGAAACCCTGACCACCGTGGCCGTCGGCGCGGTGGCCGGGTTCACGGCCCTGCGCGTGGCGGGCATGGGCGCGTCCTACATGGTGTCCGGCGTAAGCGGCAGTTTCCACATGGCCCGGGCCGCGCTGAGTTTTCTTATTCCCGGCCTGCGGGCCACGGCTGCGGCGGAAGGAGCCGTGGCCGCGGCCTCCAACGCCGGTCGAATGGTCACGTTGCGCGCCGGGATGGCCTGGGTGGGGCACAAAGCCGCGCTGCTGGGCGGGGCCATCGCCAGCAAGGCTGCGGCGGCCGGACAGTGGCTGCTCAACAGCGCGTTCCTGGCCTGTCCCCTGACCTGGATCGTGCTGGCCGTGGGCGCGTTCATCGGGGCCATGGTCAGTCTGTACAAAACCTGCGAGCCGGTGCGGGCGGCGTTCGACGCGGTGTTCGGCTTCATCGGGGACAAAATGTCCTGGGCCATGGACAAGCTGCGCGCCGTGGGCGAATGGCTGGGCATCGTGGATGAGGCCGACGAAAAGGCGGACGCCAAACTGGCCGAAGCCAAGGCGGCCCAAGGCAATGCGGCCACCGCCGCAGTGGCTGGCGGCGACACGGCCGCCATCCCGGCCATGCCGGATTTGGGCAGGCTGCCCGCCGCGCCCGAAGCGCCCAGGGGGGCCATGCCCGACCAGGCCACGCTGGCCAGTCTGTCCGGTCCGGGCGACGGCAGGCTGCCCGTCATGCCGGAGGCCTCCGGCATGACGGGCCCGGGCGGCGGGCTGACGGTGAACATCCCCGTCACACTTTCCGGCATCACCGACGCCGGCTTCGCCAGGCGTCTGCTGGAAGCCCTCCGCGCCCACAAGGGCGACTTTGAAAAGCTGATTTCGGAGATCGTCCACGATCAGGAGCGCCTGGCCTATGAGTAAGACCTACCGCACTATCCAGGGCGACGCCTGGGACAGCGTGGCCTTCCGCCTGTGGGGCCGGGAACGCCTGGCGCATCATCTCATGGCCGCCAATCCCGAGCACCTGGACGTGGTCATCTTTCCGGCCGGCGTGGAGCTGGCCGTGCCGGACATGGTTGCAGAACCCGAAACTCCGGAGCTGCCGCCATGGATGGCGTAGCCAATTCCTTGAGCGAGAGCAGCATCAATACCCGCCGGGTGAAGCTGTCCGTGAGCATCGGCGGGCACGACGCCACCAGCGCCCTTGAGCCCTCCCTGCTGGAGTTCCGGTTCAGCGATCATGCCGGGGGCAAGGCCGACGAGATCCGGCTGACCCTGCATGACCGGGAGGGCACGTGGAACGGCCCCTGGCGGCTGTCCAAGGGCAAGGCCGTCACGGCCCGGATCACGGCTCTGGACTGGGAGGAACCCGGCCGGCACCTGACCTTGCCCTGCGGCACGTTCAGGGTGGACGAACTGGAATTCTCCGGGCCTCCGGACAAAGTCACCCTGAAGGCCGTGACCTCGGCGCTGACCTCAGGGCTGCGCGACACGGCCAAGACCCGCGCATGGGAGAATTTTTCCCTGCAGGGCCTGGCCGGGCAGATCGCGTCCGAGAACGGGCTGACCCTGATGTACGACGGGCCGGAGTACGCCTTCGTCCGCCAGGATCAGCGCGAGGAGTCGGATCTGGGCTTCGTGCAGCGCCTGGCCAAAGAGCGGGGCATGAACTGCAAGGTGCATGACGGCCGCCTGGTGCTGTTCGACGGCGCCGGGGCTGACGCCCGGCCCGCCGGCATCACCATCGTCAAAAGGGGCGGCCTGTACTCCCCGACATCCTACAGCTTCAAGGAATCGTCCTCCAAAACCGATTACAGCAAGGCCGAGGTGGCCTATACCGACCCGGCCGCCGGCACAACGCATACGGCGGAAGTGACTGTGCCGGAAGGGCCGTCCGACAAGAAAACCCTGCAACTCAACACCCGGGTGGAGTCCGTGGCCGAAGCCATGCGCCTGGGCACGTCCGGGCTGCGGGAGGCCAACAAGGGCAGGGAAAAGGCAAGCCTGGAATTCATGGGCAACCCGGCCGTGGTGGCGGGCGTCGTGCTGGATCTGTCCGGCTTCGGCCGGTTCGACGGCCGCTGGTTCGTGGAAAAGGCGGAACATAAGATCGGCGGCAAGGGCTACACCACGGCCGTCGAAATCCGCAAGGCTCTGACGTACTGAGGGGGCGGCCATGTTTGATTATGCGACATTGGAACGGCGGGTGGCGGCTCTGGAAGCGAACCGCGGGGCCTCCCTGCGCTTCGGCAGAGTGGTGGGCGTGGAGGGCGGCAGCGCCAGGGTGCGGCTGGACGACGGCCAGGGCATGGTCAGCGCGCCCTTGCCCACGCTCCAGCGCCGGGTACTGAAGGATCAGGAGATCAAACTGCCGGACGACAACGAGCCCGTGGCCGTGCTGTTCTCCGGCCAGGGCCTGGAGGCCGGCGTCGTGCTGGGGGCCTGCTATTCGCCCTCGGCGCCGGACCCGCAACAGGCCCGCCAGATGGACTATTGCCGCTTTGTTGACGGCACAGTGATTTTTTACGACCGGGCGGCCCACAAACTTTACGCCTCAGTGGAAGGCGACGCCGAGATCAAAACCAGGGGCACGATTACGGCCCGGGCGGAAAAGGACATCCTGGCCGAATCCGCCACCAGCATCACGCTGCGGGCTCCCACGATCACCCTGGCCGGGCTGCTGCGGGTCACGGACAAGGACGGCAACGCCGGCTCCGGCGATTTGCTGGGGAGCTACCGCATCCTGCACGGCGGCCTGGACGTGCCGGACGCCGACGTGACCGCCGGCAACGTGTCCGTGCGCGGGCACATCCACAAGGGCGTCCAGTCCGGCAACGGCACCACGCAGGAGCCGGTGGGAGGATAGCGCCGCCAGGGAACCGAGAGCAGATTACCTTTGACTTTTTATGGAAGTCAAAGGTGGCATTCAGGCGAAAAACGCGGTTTTCGCCTGAATGTACGCCGCGTTGCGGCGGCGCAGGGCGAGCGCAGGCGCAACCGAGCTTGCGCCAGGCGAGAGCCCCACCCACGCAGGACGCGTGGGTGGGCGCAATGGAGAAAAGATGCGCATCGGCAGTCTGGGCGACATCGTCTTTGAGGTGAGCGCCTTCGGCGGGCGCACGGTCACCCCGGCCTCGCTGACGCGGGAACGCAAGGCGCGTTTCGAGGAACATCAGGTGCTGGGCGATCTGCCGCGTCTGGAGTTCCTGGCGCCGGAGCTGGCCACTGTCTCCCTGTCCATCCACCTGCGGGCGGACATGGGCGTGGATCCCGTCAGGGAGGCCGGCCGCATCGAGGCCCTGTGCGTGGAGGGCAAGGCCCATCAGCTGATTCTGGGCGGCTGGAATTTCGGCATGTATGTCCTGGAGTCCGTCAGCCAGGTGGTCCGGCATAGCGTAAAGGATAAAATTTTCAGCGTGAACCTGAAGTTGTCCTTGAAGGAGTACAAGTGATGCCCACTCTGCAAATCTCCGATGCCCCCCGGCCCCTGGTTATCGGCGCGCGGGGCCTGGCCGCCATTGAGCAGAACATGCGCATCATCGTGCGCACTCTGGCCTACAGCGTGCCCCTGGACCGCGGCTTCGCCCATATGGGCAGCTTCATCGACGCGCCCACGCCCTGCGAGGCCGCCCGCCGCGTTGCCGAGCTGATCCATGCGCTTGAAGCCCGCGAACCCCGTGTCCGGGTGCTGCGCGTCAGCCTGGAGCCGGATCCCCGGGGCAATATGGAAGGCCGCCTGTATCCCCGCATCGTCTACGAGCTGCGCGACGGAGTGCAACTATGAGCGGGATCTTTTTCGCGGATCTGGATCCGGCCAAGGTGGAAGCCAACGTGCTGACCACCTACGAAAATATTGCGCAGACCACGCTCTATCCCGGCGATCCGGTGCGTCTGTTTCTGGAGTCGCTGGCCTACCTCATCGCCCTGCAGAACAACGCCATCAATCTGGCCGGGCGGCAGAATCTGCTGGCCTTTGCCGAGCAGGCCCACCTGGACGAAATCGGAAAAATGGTGGGCACGCCGCGGCTGACCAAGTCCCGCGCCAGGCTGACGCAACGCTTCGACCTGGACGAGCCGCAAGCGTTCGCCGTGGTGGTGCCCGCCGGCACGCGGGTGACCACGGCCGACGCCCGGCGGGTGTTCGCCACGGACGCCGACCTGATCATCCCCAGCGGCGCGACGTGCGGAGACATCACGGCCACGGCCGGGGAACACGGCGCGGCGCTCAACGGCCTGCTTCCCGGCCAGGTCAACAGGCTCATCGATCCTCTCCCCTATGTGCAGAGCACCAGCAACGTCACGGCGTCCGCGGCCGGCGCTGATGTGGAGGATGATGCCCGCTACCGCGAGCGCATCCAGGAAGCTCCGGAGGCATTCACCTGCGCCGGCCCTGTGGGCTCCTACCGCGCTCTGGCCAGGGCGGTGCATCAGGACATTGCCGAGGTGGCGGTCTGGAGCCCGCAGCCGGGCAGGGTGGACGTGCGGCCGGTCATGCAGGGCGGGGAGCTGCCGTCGGAAGAGCTGCTGGAGGCCCTGCGGCGCACGCTCTCAGCCGAGGACGTGCGGCCCCTGACCGACACGGTGACCGTGGCCGCGCCGGAGCTGGTGCCGTTTGAGATCCGGGCGAGCTGGTCCCTGGCCAGAGGCGATTCGGCCCTGGCCGGCAGCAAGAAGGCCGCGGTGGAGGCCGCGGTGGAACGCTACCGCCTTTGGCAGCGCGGCGCGCCGGGGCGGGACATCAACCCGACCCGGCTGATCAGCCTCATGCAGCAGGCCGGCGCCCGGCGCGTGACAGTGGAGGCCCCGGAATATGCCGTGCTGGAGCCGCGCCAGCTGGCCCGCGAAAGCTCCGTCACCATCACTTTTCTGGGAGTGGAGGATGAGTGAATGTCCCTCTGACGCGAAAGCGGCAGCCGCCGCAACGCGGCGCAGCCGTGCCCGTTCGAGCGCAGCGAGTTACGGGCATCGAGAGCAGAGCGCAGGCGGCGGGGGGAGGTAGTGGAAGATGAGTAGCCGATTGCAGGATCTCGATTTTCCGGCCCTGCTGCCAGGCAGCATCGCGGAAGATCCGGCCCTGCGCGCGGCGGCGACCAGCCTGAATGCCACGCTGCGCGCAACGGCCCTGGCCATCCCCAACCTGCTGATCTACGCCCGCCTGGCCGGTCGGGAGCCTGCCGCCCTGCTGCCGCCCCTGGCCAGACTCGCCCGGGCGCGGGGCGGCCTCAAGCCCCTGTCCCTGGAGGAGGTGGAGCAACTCGCCTGGCAATTCCATGTGGATTTTCGCGAAACCGCGACCACCCGCGAGCAGCTTGCGGCAATGGTCCGCAACGCCATCCCCTGGCATCGCATCAAGGGCACGCCCGCATCCATCAAGGCCGCCCTGGCCCTGTTCGGCTATGGGGTGGCGTCGCCGCCAGGGACGGCGGCGGGCCGCACAGCGGGAGCGCAGCGAAAACCGCGCTTTTCGCAAGCGACAGCGAGTGCCCCGCAGGACGCGGGGCCGAGCGGCATCATTATAGAAGAGGACGGAACAGGCCGGTGGTGGGCCACATATCAGCTCGGTCTGCCGCAGATTGCCGATACCGCCACAGTGCGGCATATCGTGCGTATCTGCAACGAGATGGCCCCGGCGCGCTGCCGTTTGTGGCGCATCTACACCGACGTCTTTGACCGGCGGCCCATCATTCTTTCCCAGGGTCCGGCCCTGGGCGACGGCTGGCTGACCTTTTATTCCGGCGCGCCCGTGCCCGTGGACCCGGACAATCCCGACAGCGAGGGCGTGCTCGTGTCCTTCGGGGTGCGCCATGCCTCTCAATCCGCGCCCTACAGCTCCGGCGACGTGTGCGGCAGCTTCGGGGCGACCACATGGTACGGCTTTCTGGCTCCGTACCTGGATCGCTTTGTGGTGGGGCGCTCGCGGCTCTCGGCCCTGTATCCGCGCAACCACGGCTTTGCCCTGGGCAGTCTGTTTTCCATTCTCTGGGCCGAGCGGGCCACCACGGGCCGCCGCTGGCGCGGGGAATGGGACGCCCGGCGCTGGCTGGATTACACGGGCTTTGATCGCCAACTGCCGCCATGGCGCATGGAGCGCCGCGCCATTTCCCGCGCGCAGCTCGTGCCCGGCTGGGGCGAGGTTGTGAGCGATCACAACGCGCGCCTGGGCGCGACCTTTGCGGCAGTCATCGACAATCCGCCGCGTCTCGGGGCGTTCGCGCTGTCCGGGCATGATACGCAACGGCGTGTGTTGCGCCTGCATGAGATGTTCATCCACGCCAGCGGCTGGCAGACGCCCGCCGTGTCGCCCGCGCCCCGGCCGCCTCTGGCCGGAGCGGCCCGGCTCTCCGTGACCTGTCCTGTCCCGAATCCCGCGCGCGCCTCCCAGGCCCGGCAGGATACGGCGGCGCTGCGCATGGACGCCCGCCAGGCCCCGGCTCCGCGCGAGGCCGGGCATTCCTGGCTCCCACTCCTGGCGCAGTCTCTGGACCCGGCCCTTGCGCCGCCCGCCGGGGTCGCCGCATACCGCGCCCCGCAGTGGCTGGGCGCATGGGTGGAGCCGGGCCGCACCTGGCGCGCGGAAACGCTTTTGTCGGTCCAGTAAAGAAAAGGAGTTACCTATGGCACTCGCAACATTGACCCATATTGGCAGAGCCGCCGCGGCAGCCGTTGCCGCGCAGCGGCCTACGGATGGCGACAGCAGAAGCAACATCAACCGCGCATTGGGGGATTAGCTATGGCTCTCGCAACACTCACTCATAGCGGCAGAGCAGCTATCGCCAAGGCCATTTCCCTGCGGCCCCTGCATCTGGCCTGGGGCACGGGCGATCCGGCCTGGGATGCGCCCGACGCGGTTTTGCCGTCCCTGGTGGAGTCCACGCGTCTGGTCAACGAGGTGGGCCGCCGCACGCCGTCCAGCATCGGCTTTGTGACCCCGGACGAGGCGGGCGGCATCATCATCCCGGTATCGGCCGGGGCCGAAGGCGCGGTGCAGGAGGCGCGCTACCGGCTGGCCACCGACGGGCAGCCCACGCCCTTTCTTTACGTTCAGGTTCATTACAACTACGCGGACGCCTCCAATGTGGTGATCCGCGAGATGGGCCTGTTTATGGATAGCGAGTTTGCGGACGGCCTGCCTGAAGGGCAACGCTATTTCCTTCCGGCGGAAATCACAAATCCGGGCCTGCTGCTGGCCGCGCAGATCATTTTGCCGCCCATCAACCGCAGCCCCAGTGTGCGGCAGACTGTGGAATTTGTCCTGCCCGTGTAACGGCGTGATTTTGCCCGCTGGCTGCGTCAGGCTTCGTTTTTTGCTCCGGTCATGGACCGCAAAAGTCCACTCCCTTCGCAAAAAACTCGCCTTCCTTGCCAGCGAACAAACTTACGCCGTTCCAAAAATCTTTTTTACGTGTTTCAGGGGTGGGGGTTCCTCCCCCGTGCCTCTGCCCAAACAAGCGAGGTGAGCATGTCCACTATGCCCGACAACTACTACGACAATTTTGACGCATCCAAAAATTACGAAAAGCTTTTGTTTCGCGACGGCTACACCTTGCAGGGCGCGGAGCTGAACGAGGCGCAGTCCGCGTCCCTGGCCCGGCTGAGGGGCGTGGCCGACGCCCTGTTCAAGGACGGGGACATCATCAGCGACGCCAGCATCATTGTGGACAAGAGCACGGGCAAGGTGCGGGCCGGCGCGGGTTCCATCTACCTGCGGGGCGCGGTGCGCAACGTGGCCGTGGCCGAGTTTGTCGTGCCCACCCAGGGCAGCGTGGCTGTGGGCGTGCGCCTGCATGAAAGCGTGATCTCCGAGCTGAACGACCCGGCGCTGTACAATCCGGCCATCGGCAGCCGGGGCGAGGGCGAGCCGGGCGCGTGGCGCTTGCGCGTGGACGCGGCCTGGGGCTGGGACGGCGACAACGGGGACGGGGAGTTCTACCCGGTCTATGCCGTGGACGACGGCGAGCTGCGGGCAAAAGAAGCCCCGCCCACCCTGGACAGCTTCACCCGGGGCATTGCCCGCTATGACAGGGACAGCACCGGCGGCGGCTCCTATGTGGTCAGCGGCCTCACGGTGCGGGACGCCGGGGATGCGGACGGCCATCAGGTTTTCACCGTGGCCGAAGGTCGCGCCCGCGTCAACGGCTACGGCGTGGATCTGCCCACCAGCCGCCGCCTGACCTACCCGGCAACGCCCGATTTGCGCGTCATTGACACTGAAGTGCATATTGCCGACAGCGCCAGCATGACTGAGGGCGGCCAGCGCCTTACCCTGGCTCATCCGCCGTTGTGGCGGGTGACCGGGCTGCGCATCACCACCCGCAAAACCGTGAGCCTGACCCACGGCTCCTATTCCGGCTGTGCCGACGCGCTGCCCGACACGGCCGTGGTCAGCCTTGTGGAGTGCCGCCAGGGCGAGACGGTCTATGCCCAGGGCGCGGACTACAAAAAGAACGGAGACAAGATCGACTGGTTGCCGTCCGGAGCCGAACCGGCCACGGGCAGCACCTACAGCGCCACCTATGATTGCGTGGTCAGCGCCGAAGCTCTGGCCCCGGACGCGGACGGCTTCAGCGTGGAGGGCGCGGTGCCCGGCTCCAACATTTTGATCAGCTACGAGCAGGCCCTGCCCCGGCTGGATCGGCTGGCGCTCACGGCCGAGGGCCAATTCCAGTGGATTCAGGGCGTGGCTTCGGAGGTGAACGCCCGCGCCCCGGAAGTGCCGCCGTCCCTGCTGCCTCTGGCTACCGTGGCGCAGACCTGGCGGGATATATCCGAGAGCGGGGGCAGGCGTGTGCTGAATGACGGGGTGCGCGTGGTGCCGTTCAGCGAGACGGAAGCCATCAACCGCCGCATTGAGTACATCCTGCGGGAAGTTTCGCGCCAGCGTCTGGAGGCGGATGTCTTCACCCGCGAGTCCGGGGCGCGCGCGGGCCTGTTCGTGGACCCGCTGTTGAATGACGACATGCGCGATCAGGGCCTGGAGCAGACCGCCGCCATCATCCCGCAGGACGGCGGCGGCGTGCTGACCCTGCCGGTGGCGGCCACGGCCACGGCCCTGTCCACGGACATGGCTGCGGACAGGGCCGCGCCCCTCACCATGCCCTGGACGCCCCGGGTGCTGCTCTCCCAGCCCCTGCGCACCGGCTCCATGCGCGTGAATCCCTATCAGGCTTTTGACCCGCTCCCGGCCACAGTGACCCTGAGCCCGGCCCTGGACCGCTGGACCGAGACGGAGACCAGGTGGACCAGCCCCGTGACCCGGCGCTTTGAGCGGTGGACGTCCAGCGGGCGAGGGGGGGTGTCCACCAGTTCCGGCACGCAGAATATGGGCAGCAACACCACGGCCCTGGAATATCTGCGCCAGATCGACGTGGCCTATGCCATAGAAGGCTTCGGAGCCGGGGAGCAGTTGGATTCCGCCAGTTTCGACGGCATTCCCCTTTCCGTCAGCGGCACGGCGGACGCCGAGGGCAGGCTCTCCGGCACGTTCCGAATCCCGGCCAAAGTGTCAGCCGGAGCCAAGACGGTCACGTTCAGGGGCAAGGGCGGCAGCCGGGCCTCAGCGGTCTTTGTGGGCCAGGGCGAGCTCACGGTCACCACCCTGCGGCAGGTCAACACCATCACCACGGTCTGGGTCGATCCCCTGGCCCAGACCTTTGTGCCGGATCGCAACGTGCAGCTCGGCGGCTGCGACCTCTGGTTCACGGCCTGCGGCGGCGACGCCCGCCTGCAAATCCGCGAGGTCCAGAACGGCGTGCCCACCCGCGCCATATTGGCCGAAGCCCGCATCCCCCGCGCCGCCGTGGCGCTCGACGGCAACCCCACCCGCGTGCTGCTGGACGCGCCGCTCTCCCTGTCCGCCAATATGGAATATGCCGTGGTGGTGCTCTGCGACGACGCCGAGACGGCCCTGGGCGTGGCCGAGCTCTCCCGGTTCGATGCACAGGCCCAAACCTGGGTCACGTCCCAGCCCTATCAGGTGGGCGCGCTGCTCTCGTCCTCCAACGGCTCCACCTGGACGGTCCATCAGGAAAAAGACCTCACCTTCCGCCTGCTGGAAGCGGTCTACAACCCCGTATCCGTCACGGCGGATTTGGGCGCGGCCACGCTGAGCGGAGCCACGGATCTCATGCTCCTGGCCCTGGCCGAAACGCCCACGGCCCGGACCCGCGTGGAATACGAGCTGACCCTGCCGGACGGCGAATCGCTGACCGTGGCCGCCGGGCAGCCCCTGCGCCTGGGCGCGGCCATCAGCGGCGCGGTCAGGGTCACGGCGCGCCTGGCCGGGGAAGAGACGGCCGGCCCCGTGCTCTGGCCGGGCACCCAGCTTGTCGGCGGCGCTGTGGCGCAAAACGCGGACTACTACAGCCGGAGCATCCCGGCCACAGGGGCCACCCGGGCCGTGCTGGTCTACGACGCCCTGATCCCCTCGGGCGCCACCGTGACCCCCATGCTCCAGATGGACGGCGGGGAGTGGCTGGGCCCGGACGCTCTGGTTTTGGACGGCGCCACGCAGCAGGGCGACGGCCTGGTGGAATACCGCTTCAGAAGCGAGCTGAGCAACGTCAACGAGATCAAAATCAGGCTCAGCCTGACCGGCGCCAGCGCGGCCCGGCCCCAGGTGCGCAATATCCGCCTCATGGCGGTTGTGTAGCGCGGCCTTTTGCCAGGCGGACAAAATCCATCGCTCTGCAAGAAAAGGAGGATGTATCATGCCCGATGAAAAAACCCCGCATCTCAATCTGCCCCTGCCGCACGCCGATAACCTTCTGGAAGAGGACGTGCTGCGCCTGCGCGAGGCCCTGGCGCTCGTGGACGGCAGCGCGGCGCAAACAGCCGCCGACCTGGCCGCGCAGCGCGAAACGTCCGCCGCGCAACGGGCGGCCCTGGCCGGCGTGCAGGCGCGCGCCGCTGAGCTGGAAACGTGGGCTTCAGCCCAGGAACAGGCGCAGGCCGCCACGGCAGCGGCCCTCACGGCCCACGAGGCGGCCGAAAACCCGCACCATATCCCCCCGGCCACGACGGACAGGCCGGGCATTGTGCGCGTGGGCCAGGGCATCGGCGTTGACGAAAATGGCGCCATCTCCATCAATCCTTGGGACATTTTTCCCTTGCGTGTACCCATCGCAGTGGACGGGGTACGGTTCGGTGGTTCAGACGGTCGTC
>NZ_JAAKEH010000002.1:0-148396 GCF_011039095.1 Desulfovibrio sp. ZJ200
TGGAGGAGAGGGTACACCCGATCCCATCCCGAACTCGGCAGTTAAGCTCTCCATCGCCGATGATACTGCATATCTTCTTGCGGGAAAGTAGGCCGTTGCCAAAGATTGTTAGAAAGCCCCCGACGCCACCGGCGCGGGGGCTTTCTCGTTTGCCTCCGCCCCGGCCCGCCAAACCCCTCTCTCCCCCCACATGCCACGTCTGTCGCGCCGTCACGCGGCATGGAGATCCTCCCCGTGCAGCCAGCACTGCTCCGCTTGCAGTTTGACGAGGAACATGCGCCCCTGATCCTCGCGCGCTTTGGCCTGATGGTATTTGAAGAGCCAGCGTTCGTTGCCGGCCGGGCCAAGTATTTCTATCTTGCCTGTCTCATGCGACAGGACGTAGCGGAAAGCTTTGCCCAGGCCGTTTTGTGACTGCCTGGCCTGTTCCACCAGGGAGCACGCGCGGGCAATGGGGATCTGAAAGCGATTTTTCACGCCGGTCACAGGGCGGCATTGGAAGAGATAATAGGGCATTACGCCGACGCGGATCAGACGTCGCAGCAAGTCCCCCATGGTTTTTGCGTCATCATTGACCCCGCGCAGCAGCACGGTCTGATTGCGCACGATCAGGCCGCAGCGGTTGAGGGCCTCCAGAGCCCTGTGCGCCTCTTTGGTCATTTCCCTGGGATGGTTGAACTGGGTCACCACATACAGGCGTTTCCTGCGCCCATATTCACTGAGCATCTGCAGCAGTTGCCGGTCCTCATAGATGCGCATGGGCAGGACCACGGGCGTGCGGGTGCAGATTCTGACGGCGTCCAGATGCTCCATGCCGCAGAGCGCTTCCAGGTATCCCCTGAGAACAGCCGCAGGCGTGAGCAGGGCGTCCCCGCCGGAGAGCAGCACATTGTTGATTTCCGTGTGTTGCCGGATATAGTCCAGAATTTTGTCGCACGCGCCCGGGGCTTGCCGGCCTTTTTGTTCCTCAAGGCCTACCATGCGTTTGCGGAAACAATGGCGGCAGTACATGGCGCAGGCGCTGGTCGTGAGAATCAGCGCCGTCTGGCGGTATTTATGCTGGAGGCCGTCCAGAATCGTGTTGGCGCTCTCGCCGCTGGTATCAAAGCGGCCGTCGGGATCCCATTCCTCACGGTCCGGCACGCACATTTTTCTGATTGGATCGTGCGGATCGGTCGGGTCCACAAGGGACAGATAATAGGGCGGAATAGAGAACGGAAAACGCCTGGCAATTTTTTCCAGATCCCGCACATGCGCAGCATCCAGCGCAAGAGGTTCCCGCAGATCCCGGACTTGCGCAAGATTTTTTTGCAAGAGGCTTTTCAGCGGCATAAAAAATCTCCTTTTCATCTATTCAGATCAAGATAACACGATTACCTGATTCAGGGAAAGATTTTTTTCTTTCTTTCAGTGAAGATAAGATGAAAAAATTATGATTGTATAATCAGGAAAAATGTATCTGAAAAATGTATTCATATAATTTTTTACTATAAATATTAATTTTGAAATATAATTTTTTATAAGTGTATTTAAAAAAAACTGCACAATAGTACATATATGATGCTATCTGCTATGGTTTTTTGTGAACTGCTTGCGGTCTGATTGTGACATGCCTGGCCCGCTCTTTGCATATTTCCCGGCAAAGGCCTGTACGGTCCGGGGCAGGGGCTTTGCGCCGGTTTTGCCCCCGGGCCGCGGAAAAAGGAGCTTACCATGCAAGACGCCATGTTCAGCGGGCTCTTCGGCGCGCTGACCACTGAACACCGTATGAATTTCATTGCCAATAATTTGGCGAACGTGAATACCCACGGCTACAAGCGCGACACGCTCGCGTTCAAGGACACTATGGCTTACTACGCGCACGATGAAATCCGCGAGCCGCTCATGAATCTGCGCTCCGAGCCGCTTTTCCCGGAGCCAAAGAACATGGCGCGGGCGCGCGTCGCGGTATCCCGCATAGATTTTTCCCAGGGTTCCATGCAATTCACCGGCGACCCGCTGGATGTGGCCATCTGCGGCGAGAACGCCTTTTTCCGGGTGGCCACGCCTACGGGCGACTATTTGACGCGCAATGGCCATTTTCTGCTTTCCGAGGACGGTACGGTGATGACGCCCCAGGGTTTTGCCTTGCAGGGCGTGGGCGGCAACATCGTCATCCCGCCGGGGACGCGCAACGTGCAGATCAGTGGCGACGGCCAGGTGATAGCCGACGGCGTGGCGGTCAACCGGATTGCCTTGTTCAGCGTGGATGAGCCCCAGAATCTGGAAAAGATGGGTCATAATCTTTTCCGGCCGCGCGAAAACACGCAGGTTGCCGAAGACGACGCCTATCTGGCCGGGGCGCGCGTGGAGCAGGGTTTTACCGAGGCGGCCAATGTGGAAGTGGTTTCCGAGATGGTCAATATGATTGAAGTGCAACGCCAGTTCGAGGCCTATCAGAAGGTCATGCAGACGTCGGACACGCTGGATCGCGCGGCCAATGAAAAAATAGGCCGCCGTCAGGGCTAGGGCGTTTTGCTCATGAAAACAGTTCAACGCTCTGGCAGGGCGAAGCCATGCCCGCCCGCGTCAGCCGTTGGCGGCTGTGCCCCGGCAAACCCGCCGGGTCCGGGAAAAGGCGCGCAACCCGGTCGGATATGAGGAGATTTTCCCATGATGCGTTCTCTGTACACGGGCGCCACCGGCATGGTGGCCCAGCAGCTCAACATTGATGTCATTTCCAATAACCTGGCCAACGTCAACACCACGGGCTTCAAAAAAAGCCGGGCCGAGTTTGAGGATCTGATGTATCAGACCATGAAAATCGCCGGTTCCATTACCGACGGCGACAACCGCCTGCCTGTGGGCATTCAGGTCGGCATGGGCGTGCGGCCCACCGCCGTGCACAAGTTCTTTACCCAGGGCGATTTTCAGAATACCGGCAACACCCTGGACGTGGCCATTGAGGGCGACGGCTTTTTTCAGGTGGATGTCAACGGCGAGCTTATGTACACCCGCGCCGGCTCCTTCAAGCTGAATCAGGACGGCACGGTGGTCACGGCCAACGGCTACATCCTGCAGCCGGAGTTTGCCGTGCCCCCGGAAACCAAGAACATTGCCATTTCCTCCTCAGGGCATATTGCGGCCCTGGACGCCCAGGGGCAGGAAATCGCGGGCGCGGACATACCTTTGTATACCTTCATCAATCCGGCGGGCCTGGATGCCCGCGGCCGCAACCTTTACACGCCTACCGAAGCTTCGGGCGCGGAAACCGAAGGCGTGCCCGGCACGGACAACGTGGGCACTCTGGCCCAGGGCTTTTTGGAAATGTCCAATGTGGAAGTGGTGGATGAGATGGTCAATATGATCGTGGGCCAGCGCGCCTATGAAGTGAACTCCAAGTCCATTCAGACCTCGGACTCCATGTTGGGCATCGCTGTGCAGCTCAAGCGCAGCTGATGAGGCTTGCCATGATTTTCCGCCGCGTTGACACCTGCCGCGGGTTCTGGGCGGCCTTGGCGCTCTGTCTGGCTCTGCTGCCGGTCTGGGCCTGGATTTCAGGATCGGTCCCGGCGTGTGCCGCGGCGCAGGGCGGCGTGCCGCAGGCCGTCTGGCAGGACACTGATCGCAACCACCGCCGTTCCCCGGCCCAGATCAAAACGCAATTGCGGTCGCCGCAGGTTCGCGCCGCCCAATTGCCCCTTGCCCCTGAAGCACAGGCGCAGCGCGCCGCCAAAACCAGGGACCTGCTCGCGGCCAATGCAGTGCCGCTGGCCCGCGAGGGGCAGGTGGAAATGCTCGGCCAGGGCGACTGGCGGCTCAAAGTGGCCGCGGCAGCCGTGACCAGCGGCGATATGGTCCTGTTGGGCGACATCGCAAGCCCCTTGGGGCAGATCGACCCGGCGCTCTGGGCGGATCTCAAAGCCCGGCGGCTCTGGCCCGCGCCGCCGCAAGAAGGCAAGCCTTTACAGGTGAATCGTTCCCGGCTTTCCCAGGCCCTGCGCCAGAGTCTCGGCCCGGAGCTCGCCGCGCGCTGCATTCTGCCCACCTCGCTGGTGATCCAGCGCGGCGGCCTGGTGATCAGAGAGGATGATTTGCGCGCCTATGTTGTCAAAAGCCTGACTCCACAACTGGCCGTCATGCCCGGCGAAGCGGAATTGAACGAGTTCAGACTGCCGGAATATATTTTTCTGGCCCATCCGCAGCAGCGCGTGCAACTGGAGCCCGGCAAACTGAGCCCTGGCCGCGTGGCCCTGCGCTTTGTCGTGCAGGAGGCCGACGGCACAGTGCTGCGCCGGGTGGCGGGTACGGTCAATCTGACACTCTGGATCACGACAGCCGCGGCCGCCCGACCCCTGAACAAGGGTGACGCGCTGACGCCCCAGGCCGTAACCTTCATGCGGATCAACGCAAGTCAGTTGCGGGATCTGCCGTGGGACGGCCACGGCGGCCCCTGGCAGGTGACGCGCAGCCTGATGGCGGGCGAACCCATTTTACAAAGCGATCTTGCCAGTCAGCTTATGGTCCGGCGCGGCGAGGTAGTGACCCTGCGGTACGCGCGCGGCAATGTGAGAATGACGACCCAGGCCGAAGCCCTGGCCGACGGCGAGCCCGGCGCCACCATTCCGGTGCGGAATTTGCAAACGAAAAAGCAGGTCTACGCCACCGTCAAAGACGGCAATACCGTGGAGATACGCTAGAGCCCGCGCCGAATGAGCGTCCAAACCGCATTTTTGCGCGAAATGATGGCGGCGAAGTGATTGAAAATGAATATTTTCAATCAAAAAATGCTCTAATGTCGGGAGCTTTCCCGGCGCAGTGGGCGGGCGTTGCAGAAACGCAAGGCCCGGGAGGAGAAGAGAATATGGAAACACGCCGGATTGTTGCAGTCCTGGGACTGGCTTTTTTACTCTGCGCCGGTTGCGGCGGCGGCGCGCACAAGCGCCCGGCATTGCAGACCCCTGTCACGCCGCCCCAGGAATATCGCCAGGAAACCAGCGGGCCGGACAATCCGGGCTCCCTGTTCGCTGCCAGCGAGGAGGAACCGCTGTTTTCCGACAGCCGCGCCCGCCGCGTGGGCGATATTGTGGTGGTCAAGCTGGTGGAAAACACCAAGGCCCAGAACAAGGCCGAAACCACGGCTGACAAGGACAGCTCCAATGACTACCAGGTCAACGCCATGCTCGGCAAAAGCCGATCCGGCTTTCTGCCGCTGGTGGGCGTGGGGCCGGAGGCCCAGATCGGCATGCCCGCGCTGAGCACCACCTCGGTCAGCGATCTTACGGCCACGGGCAAGACCAAGCGTGAAAACTACGTCACCACCTCTCTGGCCGCGCGCGTGTTGCGCGTGCTGCCCGGCGGGCTGTTGCAGATCGAGGGCGCGCGCGAGATCCGGGTTAATGAGGAAACCGAATACATGGTTGTGCGGGGCATGATCCGCGCCAAGGATGTGGACGCGGAAAACAGCATCCTTTCCACCCAGATTGCGGACGCAAGCATTGAATATTACGGCCGCGGCGTGCTGGCCGACAAGCAGAAGCCGGGCTGGTTCACCCGACTCATGGACAATATCTGGCCTTTCTAGGGCCCTGAATCATACATTCATCTGCCCTTCAAGGCACAGCCGCACTTCGCTCCCACGGATGCTGTCGCATCGCCGCCAGGGCTGCCGCAGAAGATGCGGCAGCCCTGCGCGACTCCCCCCGGCATATTGCGCCCCGGACAGGCACGCGCTATGGTGGTTCGTTCCTGACATCAGCCCGCGGCGGCAAGCCGTTTCCTATGACAGTACATGACATTCGCGCGCTTCTGGCCTGCGACAAGCCCACGGTGGGCACCTGGCTGCAACTGCCCTCAACCGACGTGGCCGAGCTCATGGCCCGCGCCGGGTATGACTGGGTGGCCGTGGACATGGAGCACGGCTCCTTTGGCTGCGCCGGCCTCCCGGACATCTTCAGGGCCATTGAGTGCGGCGGCGCCGCGCCTTTCGCCCGTCTGCCCGAGGCCGCCAAAAGCTGGATCAAGTCCGCTCTGGAAGCCGGGGCCCAGGGGCTGATCTTTCCCATGATCGAAAGCAGGGCGCAGCTTGATCAAGCCATTGACTGGGCCATATATCCGGGGCAGGACCACTGGCGCGCAGCCGGTGAAACCGCCGCGGAATACCGGGGCGTGGGCTATTGCCGGGCCAACGTCTTTGGCAAGAACTTTGAAGCCTACCGGCAGGAGCGCGCGCCCGAGCTTTTTCTGGTGGCCCAGATTGAGCACATCCGGGCCGTGGACAATCTGGACGCCATTCTGGCGCATCCCCGCCTGGATGCCATCATGGTGGGGCCTTATGATCTTTCGGGCAGCATGGGGCTGACGGCGCAGTTCGAGCATCCTGACTTCAGGGCGGTCATGGATCGCATCCAGGCGGCCTGCAAGCGCCGCAACGCGCGCATGGGCCTGCATATCGTGCAGCCCGACCCGGCGGAACTGGCCCGGCAGGTGGCGGCGGGCAGCCGCTTCATCGCCTACGGCATTGATTCGGTATTTCTGTGGCAAGGGGCCGAGCGGCCCGACAGGGAGAAAGCACTGTGAAAATCACTGTCTTCGGCGGTTCCGGCTTTCTGGGCTCGCATATCTGCGATAAGCTCTCCGAGGCAGGCCATGCGGTGACCATTGTGGATCTGCATGCCTCGCCCTGGCTGCGCCCGGGCCAGACCATGCTCACGGGCGACATTCTGGACGAGGAGACTGTGCGCGCGGCCGTGCAGGGCGCGGATATGGTCTTCAACTATGCGGGCATCGCGGATATCGGGGAGGCCAACAACCGCCCGGTGGACACGGCCCGGATCAATGTTCTGGGCAATGTGATGATCCTGGAGGCCTGCCGGAGGGAAGCTGTCCGGCGCTACGTTTTCGCCTCTTCTCTCTATGTTTACGGCAAATCCGGCGGTTTTTACCGTTGCAGCAAACAGGCCTGCGAAATTTATATTGAAAACTACCAGGCCGCGCACGGCCTGCCCTACACGATTCTGCGCTACGGCTCGCTCTACGGGCCGCGCGCGGACACGCGCAACGCCATCCACCGCTTTGTGCACGAAGCCCTGACCACGGGCGCGATTACCTATTACGGCGCGCCCACGGCCCTGCGCGAATATGTGCATGTGGATGACGCCTCCACGGCTACCCTGGCCGTGCTGGCTCCGGAATTTGAAAACCAGAATATCATCATTTCCGGCAACCAGCCCATGCGCGTGGGGGATCTGTTCAAAATGATCGGCGAAATGCTGGGCAAAGAGCTGACCGTCAAGTATCAGAATGATCCGAACAGCGGGCATTATCAGATTACGCCCTACGCCTTCATGCCCAAGATGGGCCGCAAGCTGGTCCCGCCGCTGACCGTGGACCTGGGGCAGGGCATCCTGCGGGTCATGGAGGAGGAGCACAAACGCCTGCATCCGGAATTGCAGGCCGAGGGGGGGTATCTGGTTGCCACGGACGATTAGAGCATTTTCTGATTGAAAATGGATATTTTCAATCAAAAAATGCTCTCGTGAGCCGGAAAAGGCGGGTATCGTCGCTGCCGCCATGCCCGGGATCGGCTCCGGCTTCCCGCAGCGCCGCCGAGCATGGCCGGCGTTTCGTTTTCCCATGATTTTTTTCATCGCGATCCTGCAGAAAGGAGCTCTTGTCATGAATATCATTGCCATCATTCCCGCGCGCATGGGTTCCAGCCGGTATCCCGGCAAGCCGCTCGCGCTGATCCACAATGTGCCCATGGTCGGGCATGTGGCCTTTCGCACGGCCATGAGCAAAACCCTCTCCGCCACCTATGTGGCCACCTGCGACGCCATCATCGAAAATTATTGCAGGGATGCGGGGCTCAAATGCGTCATGACCGGCGATCACCATGTGCGCTGCTCCACGCGCACGGCCGAGGCCCTGCTCAAGATCGAAGCCGAAACGGGCCGGAAGGCCGACATCGTGGTCATGGTCCAGGGCGACGAGCCCATGGTCACCCCGGACATGATCGACGCTGCCGTGGCGCCCATGCTCAAGGAGCCCGCCATCAACGTGGTCAATCTGATGGCCGAGATGGATACCCTGGAGGAATTTGAAGATCCCAACGAGGTCAAGGTGGTGGTGGATCGCCACAATAACGCCCTCTATTTTTCCCGCGAACCCATTCCCTCGCGCAAAAAGGGTTCGGACAAGGTGCCCATGCGCAAGCAGGTCTGCGTCATCCCTTTCCGCCGCGACTATCTGCTGCGCTTCAATGAGATGGAAGAAAGCCCCCTGGAAATTTACGAGTCCGTGGACATGATGCGCATTCTGGAATACGGCGACAAAGTGCGCATGGTGCCCACGGATGGCCGCACCTGGAGCGTGGACACGCCCGAGGATCTGGCGCGCGTGACCCGGCTCATGGAAGGCGACGCCCTGATGCGGGAGTACGGCAAGTAGATGGCCGGGCCCGGCCCTTCCGCCCCCGCGGGGCGCGCAGATTCTCCGGGCACGCCGGGCCGCCGCGCCCGGCTGGGGGCTGCTCTGGAAGAGCTCTGGATTGCGCTCTTCGCCTGGGTGCCCACGCCTGTGGGGCTGCTGCTGCGTCTGGCGGCCTGGCGCTGGCTGTTCGCCCGCTGCGGTTCCGTGCGCTTCGGCACCGGGCTCACCCTTATGGGCTGCCGGAACATGGAGCTCGGCAACGGCGTGCGCCTGGGCCGCGGCTCGTTTGTGACCGCCAATGACGGCAGGCTGGTCCTGGGCGACAATGTGGCGCTTTCCCCCTGCGCGCATCTGGGGGCCGACGCCGGGCGCATTGAAATCGGGGCTCACACGGCCATCGGGCCAGGCACGGTGATCCGCGCCGCCAACCATCGTTTCGAGCGGCAGGATCTGCCGATCATGCGCCAGGGGCATCAGCCGGGGCAGGTGATTATTGAGGAAGATGTCTGGATCGGCGCCAACTGCGTGATCACCCCTGACGTGCGCATCGGGCGCGGGGCCGTGGTGGGCGCGGGCGCGGTGGTCACGCGCAATGTGGCTCCCTTCAGCATTGTGGGCGGGGTTCCGGCCAGGCTGATCGGGCGGCGCGGGCAGGGTATGAGCGCCGTATAGGGTCTGCTTCCCGCCGGGTGGCATTGCCGCGAACCACCTCAGCCACCATGTTTTTCCCCGGCGGCGCTTCATCCACCCTCCACGCTTTTCAAGGGATGAGCAAAAAAATGGCATTGCAATGTCTGGTTTTTGACTGCGACGGCGTGATTTTGGACAGCGTGCCCGTCAAGACGCGCGCCTTTGCCCGGCTGGCCCAGCCTTTCGGCGACGAGGCGCGGGATCGCTTTGTCATGTATCATACCGTGCATGGCGGCGTCAGCCGTTATAAAAAGTTCCAGTGGTTTTTCCGCGAAGTGCTGGGCCGCGAGATCAGCGCCGAGGAATCCGCGGACTGGGGCCGCCGTTTTGCGGAATACGCCCTGGACGAAGTGCGCCGCTGCCCGCTGATCCCGGGCGTGGCGGATGTGCTGGAGACCTGGCGCGGCAGGCTGCCGCTCTATGTCTGTTCCGGCGCGCCCGCCGAAGAGTTGCGCATGGTGCTGCGCGAGCGCGGGCTTGAGCGGTATTTTACGGGCATTTACGGCTCGCCGCCTGCCAAGGCGCTGTTGCTGGCCGAAATTGTGCGTGTGGCCGGCGTGCTGCCCGAGCACGTCCTGATGGTGGGCGACGCCGTGACGGATCGCGACGCCGCGGAAAGCGTGGGCACGCTCTTTTACGGCGTGGGCGCTGAACTCAAGGGCGGCGATTTTCCCTGGGGCGCGGATCTCGCAGGCTTGAGCACATGGATTGCCGCCCGGGTTTAGAGCGTTTTGCTAATGAAATTAGAGCATTTTCACTTTGAAAATGCTCTGCTGACGCGAAAGCGGCAGCCGCCGCAACGCGGCGTACATTCAGGCGAAAACCGCGTTTTTCGCCTGAATGCCACCTTTGACTTTCATAAAAAGTCAAAGGTAATCTGCTCTAGAGCGGTTTGCTGTTGAAAACGGCAACCGCTCTGGCCCCACGCGGGATCTGCGAGCTGAAAACAGCAACGATTCGCTGAGACGGCGGAGAGCACTATGCGGGATATAGAAGTGGCGGCCGGGATTATCTGGCGGAACGGGCGCTTTCTGGCGGCGCAGCGCCCCACGGACAAACCTTTGGAAGGCTATTGGGAGTTTCCCGGCGGCAAGCTGGAAGGCGGCGAGAGCCCGGCTGAGGCGCTCGCCCGTGAACTGGCCGAAGAGCTGGGCATTGGCGTGCGCAAGGCCGCATTCTGGCAAAGCCTGAGCCATAGCTATGCGGAGCGCGGCTTTCGGGTGCGCCTGCACTTTTTCCATGTCACGGCCTTTACTGGGGAGCCCTGCCCCGAGGAAGGCCAGAACCTGCGCTGGATCAGCCCTGCCGAGGCTGCTCACCTGCCTTTTTTGCCCGCGGACGCGGGAGTGCTGGCGCAGTTGCCGCCCCGGGGGCCGGGCACGGCGGAATAACCGGAGCGCGGCGGATGGAAAAAAATGCCCTGGTGGCGCCGGTCGTGAAATGGGCCGGTGGAAAACGGCAACTGCTGGGCGCATTACAGCCTTTGCTGCCCCGGCGCATTACCTGCCAGAGCATTTTCAAAGTGAAAATGCTCTAAGATAAATTCCAGCACTGCGTCGGCCAGCAGGGCCGCGGCCTGGGTGACGCGCGGGGCCAGGGGCGGGGCTGTCAGCACGTCCGTGCTGAAATCCCCCACCAGAGTCAATGGTCCCAGGCGGCGTTTTTGCATGGGCGGACCGCCGTAGCCGCCCATGCCCGAGGCGCTGGCCACCAGGCGTCCGCTCAGGAGGGCCCGCTCCACGAGCATGGTTTTGGCTTCCGGATCGTCCAGGGCCTCCAGCCAGATGGGACAGGCCGGCAGAATTTCCGGCAGATTGTCGGGGGTCAGGCGCAGTTGGCGCGTGTCCAGCCGTATGTCCGGATTGAGCTCCCGCAGCAGATCGGCCAGGGCTTCGACCTTGGGTCTGCCCAGATGGCGCGGCCAGTAGTGCTGACGGTTCAGGTTGGAGGGCTCCACCACGTCGTCGTCCACCAGCAGCAGATGCTCCACGCCGCAGCGCGCCAGCATGAGCGCCGCGTTGGAGCCCAGACCGCCCGCTCCGGCCACGCCCACGCGCGCGGCTTGCAGCAGGGCCAGTTGTTCAGGCCTGAAATAGCGCCTCAGACCCTGGCGCAAACTGTTGCCCACGCGCGCTTTCCTCCTGCCTTTGCGTGTGAATCCCGCTGTTCTAGGCCGCTGTTCTATGCCGCCGGGTCCTCCCAGTCCTTGAGCACAGCCTGATAGCCGATGCCTGCCAGCGCGGCGGTCATTTCCGCCAGGCTGCGGCGATCGGAGATTTCAAACTGGCCGGGGTTGTGTTTGTCCTCCGTGGCCCTGCCGCCCACGGCGGTGGAGACCCCCGCGGAAACCCGCGTGACGCCGAGCGGCACCAGATGATTGCGCATGAAGGCGCTTTCGCGGCTGGAACAGGTGATGCCCGCGCGCGGCAGAAAGCAGCGCATGGCCGTGACGTATTGCACCAGATGCCGATCATCCACCGCATGCTGCACGTCAAAGTCGCCCTCGTGCGGGCAGATGCGCGGGATGGACACACTCACGTCCACGCCCGGGAAGTTGCGTTGCAGCCACCAGGCGTGCAGGCCCGTGGCAAAAGCGTCCTGCTCGAAGGATTCCAGGCCGAGCAGCGCGCCCAGGCCCAGGGAGCGCATACCCGCGGCCGCGGCGCGTTCCGGGGCATTGAGACGGAAGGCATAGTCGTGTTTGGGCCCCACGGGGTGCAGCCAGGCGTAGAGCTCGGGATTGTACGTTTCCTGAAACATGGTCATGCTGTCCACGCCCGCTTCCAGCAGCAGGGCATATTCCGCTTGCGTCAGAGAATAAACCTCAATGCCGATGGAGGCGAACAGGGGCTTGATCCGGCGCACCACCGAGGCAATGTACAGGGGCGAGGAGAGTTTGGGCGCGTCGCCCGTGAGCAGCAGGATGTGCTGAAAGCCCATGTCCGCAATGGCCTTGGCCTCGGCATAGGCTTCGTCCACGCTGAGATGGCGGCGGGGCTGCTTGTTTTTGGCATTGAAGCCGCAGTAGCGGCACTGATTGGTGCAGACGTCCGAAATGTACAGCGGGGTGAAGATGTTCACGGCCCGCCCGAAATAACGCAGCGTCAGCTCCCGGGCCTTGCGGGCCATGGCTTCCAGATGGGGCTGGGCCGCGGGCGAAAGCAGGGTCAGAAAGTCGGCAGGTTGCAGCACATCTTTTTCAAGCGTGGCGCAGACCTTGTCCGGGGTGGCCGCGGCCGTGCCTCGGGAACGGCGATCAGCGGGCCAGTTTTGCAAAAAATGCTGAAAATTTTCCATCTGAGCTATCCTTTAGAGCAGATTACCTTTGACTTTTTATGAAAGTCAAAGGTGGCATTCAGGCGAAAAACGCGGTTTTCGCCTGAATGTACGCCGCGTTGCGGCGGCTGCCGCTTTCGCGTCAGCAGAGCATTTTCAAAGTGAAAATGCTCTAGCGTTGGGCCGCAAGCAACAAATGAGGCTCTGTGCTTTCCGGCCGGCAGGGCAAGCCCTGCGACACAGGGACAAGACGCCAATGCAAACGGAGCAGGCGACGCAGCCCATCTCTGCCGCCGCGCGCTCTCCGCTTGTTCTTCTCCGAAAGTCGCAGGCTGCCGGGAACAGAAAGATCCTGTCCTTAGCGTATTTTTTTGATTGAAAATGGATATTTTCAATCAAAGAATGCTCTCATTCATGAGCAAAACGCCCTAGCGCAAAAATCCCGTGAGCGGCGAGGATGCTTCCGCGCCCGCGCCCCGGGCTTTGACGGCGCCCGCGCCGGCCAGCCAGGCATTGCGCCCGGCCTCCACGGCCTGCCTGAAGGCCCTGGCCATGCGCACAGGGTCTTCCGAAGAGGCAATGGCCGTATTCACCAGACAGGCCGCGGCGCCCATTTCCATGGCTTCACAGGCCTGCGAGGGGCGGCCGATGCCCGCATCAACCACCACAGGCAGATCCAGTTCCTCAATGAGAATGGCGATCATCTCTCTGGTGCGCAGGCCCCGGTTGGTGCCGATGGGCGCGCCAAGGGGCATGACCGCCGCGGCTCCGGCCTGCGCGCAGGCGCGGGCCACATACAGATCCGGATTGATGTAGGGCAGCACGATAAAGCCTTCCCCGGCCAGAATTTCCGTGGCTTTGGCGGTTTCGTAGCCGTCGGGCAGCAGATGGCGGGTATCGGAAATAACCTCGATCTTGATCCAGTCGCCGCAACCGGCGGCCCGGGCCAGCCGGGCCAGGCGCACGGCCTCGCCGGCAGTGCGCGCGCCCGATGTGTTGGGCAGCAGGCGCATGGTTTGAGGAATATGGCTCAGTATGCCCTGCTGGCCTTTTTCCACCCGGCGCATGGCCACGGTGATGACTTCCGCGCCGCTGGCCTCGGCCACTGCCGGGATCAGGCTGTCGGCGCTGTATTTGCCCGTACCGATGAACAGACGGCTTGCAAGGGTCACGCCGCCGACCACAAAGGGATCATTCATGCTGCTCTCCGCCAGAATTCTTTGAAACAGGGAAAGAAAAGAAACGCCGCGCCGCCGGAACCTCTGCCTTTTGCAATGCTGCGCGGCGTAAAGGCCGCGATCCGCCAAAATGGGATAGCCCGGCTGCCCCCGCGTCATTTGCTGACGTGCCGCGCCGAGGCGCGGGATTTGAGCCATGCGCCACGGAATTGCCCCGGCGCGGCGCTAGCCGCCGCCCACGAACTGCACAATCTCAATGACGTCGCCGCTGTGCAGTTGCGTGGCGGCAAAGGCGTCAGCGGGAATGATCCTCCCGTTGCATTCCACGACCACGGTCTTGGGGTCGTGGCCGCGCGCGCGCAGCAGATCCGCCAGGCTGGCGGCTTCGGCGCAGGTTTCGCTTTGGCCGTTGACGATCAGATGCATGTCAGACCTCCGACAACAAAAAGCCCGCTGAACCTGAACGGCTGCGGGCAAGCACAGACCCGCGCGGGCGGGCTGGTCAGCTTCCCTTCGTCAGCACTATCTGCGTCAGGTGCAGAACCGCGCGCGTGCGCGGTTCTAGGGGTCAGGGCGCTCACACCCTTTCTCAGCCATGATGGCTCCCCCAGCCGGATGCAAAAAGATAGTCCCGGCGAACAAAGAATGCAAGCGGCATCTGCGGCTTTGACAAAGCCCCGCGTTTGCCGCGCAAGCCCGCGCCCGGCTCAGGCTGCGCGCCCCCGGGATTTTTTCAGCCGGATGAAGAGTTCGCGCAATTCCCGGCGGGAAAGGCCGAGCATCCGGGGCACGGCCAGGCAGAGGCTCAGGCAGAGCAGGCTGTACAAGACGCCGGAAACAAGAAAGCGCCCTGCCGAATCCAAATCCCCGATGCCCAGTCTGATGGTCAGATCGCGGCAGGCGAAAGCCAGCAGGGCGAGCGCCGCAAGGCTCCAGATCTGGTGGGCGAGGTTGCGCCAGAAGCTCAGCGGCAGAAAACGCGAGGCCAGCCAGAGGTACAGATTGACGGTCAGGCATTGCACGCCCACGGTTTTCAGGGCCAGGCCCACAGCGCCCAGATTGAGGCCCAGGAACTCGCGCGGGGCCAGAAGAAACCAGGCCGCGGCAAAGCCGTAGACGCACTCCAGGGCCGCAATGTTGCGCAGCACGCGGGTGCGGCTTGTGGCGTGGAAGACCGAACCGGCCAACTGGCCGTAGGCCTGATGCAAGGGGTACAGGGCCATGATCTGCACGGGCAGGACGGCCGCCGCGAATTGCGCGCCGCCGAAGATGTTCACCAATGCCGGGGCTTCGGCCAGAGTGAAGCAGGAGAAGTAGGCCGCCACCACATAGAGCAGGGGCGCGAAGCGGGTCAGCAGCCGGGCCATGGTCTCGCGGTCGTTCCGGCCCCAGGCGATGGAAAGCTCACGCATGATCAGCGGGGTCATGGCCGAGACGAAGAGAAAGCAGGCCATGCTGACTTTTTGGGACAGGGCGAAAAAACCCTGTTCCGCGCTGCCGTCAAACCATTGCAGCAGCCAGCGCTCGGCCGTGAGCAGAAGAAAGGAGAGCAGGGCCTGTACAAAGAGCGGGTGGCTGTAGTCAAAAAATTCCCGGCAGTAGGCGCGGCTTTGCGTACCGCTTATGTGCAGGCGCAGCGCCTGGTCGCGCTCGCGCCAGTGGCGGCGCGTGACCAGCCAGTAGCCCAGGGCCGTGGCTCCGAGCATGAAATATTGCTGCGCGAAGAGTGTATGGATGTTCAGTTGATCCGACCAGAACAGCCCGGCCAGCAGGACCACGGCCAAAAGCGAGATCAGGGTGCGCGCCATTTCCGAGGGCACAGTGGCTCCCACGGCGTCGTTCATGGAGCGCAGCACCCGCCCCCACCAGGTCAGAAAGGCCCAGAGCGCGGCCAGAGGCGCGAGCCAGAGCGGCACGTCGGGCATGAGCAGGCCGCCCATTGCGGGGATCAGCATACACAAGGCGGCCAGCAGGCTGATCAGGGCCACCAGCAGACTGACCCGGAAGTAAAAGCCGATCAGCCCGCTTTCGTTCTGGCGGCGCGACAGGGCATTGTAAAAGCAGGTGGAGGTGCCCATGTCCAGAAAGCCGGAAAGCTGCTGGAAAAGATTGGTGGCAAAGCTGTAATTGCCATACATGCGCGGGCCCAGAGCGCGCGGCAGAATGGCTTCCATGACCAGATACACCGGAACGGAAGCCATATTGGCCAGCAGCTTGAACATATAGCGGCGGGCCAGGGTGGGAGTTGGGCCTTGCATGCGGGCAGCCTAGCGTAGTTCTGCCTTGCGCTCAAGCAGGCGGCGCTTGGGAGGGATTCGCCTTTGAGATGATTTCCGTAAAAAATTCATTGTACTTTTCCATGGTTGCAAAAGGAATTTCACTCTGAAAGCGAATCCTTCCCGTCCCGTGGCATGTTTACGGACGCAGACTTTTGCCGTATGACAAAGCGGTTGCCGGGCGCGCAAACGCGCCGGGGCGTAGTTGTTCTTTACCCCAAAGGATCGCCGCCATGAATGACGCACGCAGCAAAAAAATGAAGAGTGGGCTGGAAAAAGCCCCGCATCGTTCTCTGCTCTATGCTCTGGGCCTGACCAGGGAAGAAATGGAACGCCCTCTGGTGGGCGTGGTCAACGCCGCCAGCGAGGTGGTGCCGGGCCATATGCATCTGGACGCCCTGGCCTCGGCCGTCAAGGCCGGGGTGCGCATGGCCGGCGGCACGCCCCTGGAGTTCCCGGCCATTGCCGTGTGCGACGGCCTGGCCATGAACCATGAGGGTATGCGCTTTTCCCTGCCTTCGCGTGAATTTATTGCGGATTCCATTGAGATCATGGCGCGCGGCCATGCCTTTGACGCCCTGGTCTTCATTCCCAACTGCGACAAGTGCGTGCCCGGCATGCTCATGGCCATGCTGCGCCTGAACCTGCCGTCCGTTCTGGTTTCCGGCGGCCCCATGCTGCCCGGCAACCTCGGGCCGCACGACCGCGGCGATCTGATCACGATTTTTGAAGCCGTGGGCCGGGTGCGCAGCGGGAGCATGAGCGAGGAAGAGCTGGAACACATGGTCGAGCGGGCCTGCCCGGGCTGCGGCGCCTGCGCGGGCATGTTCACGGCCAATTCCATGAATTGCCTGGCGGAAACCATCGGCGTGGCCCTGCCCGGCAACGGCACGATCCCGGCGGTGAGCGCGGCCCGCGTGCGCCTGGCCAAGACCGCTGGCATGCGGGTCATGGATCTGCTCGCAAACCAGATCCGCCCGCGCGACATCGTCACGCCCGATGCCGTGGCCAATGCCGTGGCCGTGGACATGGCCCTGGGCTGCTCCACCAACACGGTGCTGCATCTGCCCGCCATCTTCGGCGAGGCGGGCCTGGATATGGGGCTGGAGGTCTTTGACGAGGTAAGCCGCAAGAGCCCCAACCTCTGCAAACTCTCGCCCGCGGGCAGGCATTTCATGGTGGATCTGGACAATGCCGGGGGCATCCCCGCGGTCATGAGCGAGCTGGACAAGCTCGGCCTGATCCACAAGGACTGCCTGACCGTCACCGGCAGGACCGTGGGCGACAATCTCAAGGATCGCAAGGCGCGCATCCTGGACCCGGATGTGATCCGCCCCCTGGGCCAGGCCTATTCCAAGCAGGGCGGCATTGCCGTTCTGCGCGGCAGCCTCGCGCCGGGTGGGGCCGTTGTCAAGCAATCGGCGGTTGCCCCGGAAATGATGCGCCGCGACGTGCGCGCGCGGGTTTTTGACTCCGAGGAAGACGCCATGCGCGCGATCCTGGACGGCAAAATCCAGCCCGGCGACGGCGTGGTGATCCGCTACGAGGGCCCGCGCGGCGGCCCGGGCATGCGCGAAATGCTCTCGCCCACCGCGGCCATCACCGGCATGGGCCTGGGCAAAGACGTGGCCCTGCTCACGGACGGTCGTTTTTCCGGCGGCACCAACGGCGCGGCCATCGGCCACATTTCGCCCGAAGCCGCGGACGGCGGCATCATTGCCCTGGTGCGCGAAGGCGACATGATCCGCATCGATATCCCGGGCCGCAAGCTGGATCTGCTGGTGGACGAGGCCGAGCTTGAGCGGCGCAAAAGCGAGCTTGAAGCGCCGCGCAAGGACTGTCCCTACCCGGTGCTCAGGCGCTATGCCCATCTGGTCAGCTCCGCGGCCACGGGCGCGCGCTACAGGGAAATATAGAGCGTTTTAAAAGCAATATGCTCTAAAGTTCTGCAGCTCTCCGGCTGCCGTCATGGGCCAGAGGTTTCGCAATTTTTTTCCTGCGTGCGGAGGGATTCACCTTTAGAGAAGAGTACCTTTGACTTTTTATGAAAGTCAAAGGTGGCATTCAGGCGAAAAACGCGGTTTTCGCCTGAATGTGCGCCGCGTTGCGGCGGCTGCCGCTTTCGCGTCAGCAGAGCATTTTCAAAGAGAAAATGCTTTGGAAGGTGAATCCCTCGCTTGCGCATACGCTTGACATTTTTTTCTCAATGTGCGATTTGTCAAGTGCGAGCGAAAGCTGCAAGAGAGCACCCGCGCTGCGCCGTGAACACAAGCGCGCCGCCACGGGGTCGCCGAAGGGGCAAGGCCGCCAGGCTGAAACTCTCAGGCATCAGGATTGCAGCCGGACGCACCTCTGAACCGCCCCCCAGCGCGACAGAGCCAATGCAAACGCGGGAGCTTTGCCGTGGCCGGTCGCGCGAGCCTGATTACCAACAATCCGCTTTTTTCCACCCGCAGCCCTGCGGGCCTTGATGTGCGCCTTGTGGACGACGACGCCCGCGCCGTGCTGATCCGCGCGCGCGATCTGGTGCATCGGGGCTGGCGTCTGGCCAATCATCCGCTGTACGGCAATTTTCGGCCACACCAGCAGCCCTATCGCTCCATTGTTCTGCTTGTGCCCGCGGCAGGCAAGAGCGCCGCGGGCAGGAGGCAGGCGGCGGCCGGAAGGAGCGAAGGCGCGGTCGCGCCCGCTGCCCATGCTCCCCCCCAGGGCCAGACGCCTTTTGTGCCCGGTCCCGCCACGCAAGCGACTCCGGCCTCCCGCGCCGGGCAAAGCCCCTCCGGCTGTCTTGCTCCCGTCGATCCCGAATCCCTGCATTTTCTGGAACAAGCCCTGTTGCTGTACCAGAGCCCCTCTGCAAACATCCGGCAAAGCCGTCCGGAAGACCTGCCTGAAATCATGCGCCGCGACTGCGCGCTTTTGGATTACGAATTGCTCAAAGCCACGCTGGACAGCCTGCTCTGACCTGCGCCGGTCGGGCCGGTCCGGTCCGTGGCAGGCGCAAGGGCAAAGAGCGGCATGCCCCTCTTCTCGCGACGCGCGGCGGCGTTGCGTGGGCCTGTTGCCCGCGAATCCGGAGCGCGGGTCCGCCGTTTTCTCTCTGCGAACTCAATCAGCCCAAGGCTGACGACCGTCTGACCCAAGGAGTTTGTCGTGAATCTGGAACTGCACAAGATTGAAATCCGCAAACTGGAATGGGGCTCGCACACCGGCGCGCGCGACCATGTGCTGACCGTCAACAAGGAAGAGCTGGTCCAAATGCTGCTGGAGGATCAGGCCCTCAAAAATGTGCGCGTGGAGCTGGTTCATCCGGGCGAGAGCGCGCGCATCCTGCCCTGCAAGGACGCCGTGGAACCGCGCTGCAAACTGGAAGGCCCGGGCGAGGTTTTTCCCGGCTGGATCGGGGACGTGGAAACCGTGGGCCAGGGGAAAACTCTGGTTCTCGCGGGCGCGGCCGTGCTGACCACGGGCCGCCTGGTGGCCCCGCAGGAAGGCATTGTGGACATGAGCGGGCCCGGCGCCGCGTACACGCCCTTTTCCCAAACCTGCAACGTGGTCCTGGTCTTTGAGCCCGCTGAGGGCGTGGAACTGCACGCGCTGGAGGCCGTCTATCGCCGGGCCGGGCTCAAGGCCGCGCATTATCTGGCCTCCTGCTGCAAAGAAGTCAGGGCCGATGCGGTGGAATCCTACGCGTTCCCGCCGCTGGCCGAGGCCGTGAGCGCGTATCCCGGTCTGCCCAGGGTGGGCTACCTCTACATGCTTCAGTCCCAGGGACTGCTGCATGACACCTGGGTGTACGGCGTGGACGCCAAAAAAATCCTGCCCACCCTGATCAGCCCCACGGAGGTCATGGACGGCGCGATCATTTCCGGCAACTGCGTTTCGGCCTGCGACAAAAACAGCACCTACATGCATCTGAACAACCCGGTGATCGCCAGCCTCTATGCCCATCACGGCAAGGACATCAATTTTGCGGGCGTGATCATCACCAATGAAAACGTGACCCTGGCCGACAAAAAGCGCAGCTCTTCCTATGCCGTGAAGCTGGCGCGCATGCTCGGCGTGGACGGTCTGGTCATTTCCGAGGAAGGCTTCGGCAACCCGGACGCGGACCTGATTATGAACTGCTGGAAAGCCGAGCGCGCGGGCATCAGGACCGTCCTGATCACCGACGAGTATGCCGGACGCGACGGCTCAAGCCAGTCACTGGCGGATTCCTGCCCCGAAGGCGACGCCTGCGTCACGGCGGGCAACGCCAATGCGCTCATTGTGCTGCCGCCCATGCAACGGGTCATCGGCGATCCGGCCACAGCCGAAGTCATTGCCGGCGGCTTCTTCGGGGCCCTGCGCGAAGACGGCAGCATGGAGGTGGAGTTGCAGGCCATCATGGGGGCCACCAACGAGCTGGGATACAGCCGCATCGGCGGCCGCACGTTGTAGGCAGCGCCTTTTTGACTTCCGGCTGCACCCTTCTAGGAACAGCGCGGAAATGACACAGGAAGGAGTGGAGTATGGCATATCGCGTCATTCACTATATCAATCAGTTTTTCGGCGGCATCGGCGGCGAGGACAAGGCGGACGCGGCCCCGGAAACGCGCCAGGGCGTCGTGGGCCCGGGCATGGCCTTCAAGGCCGCGCTGGGCAATGAAGCCGAAATCGTGGCCACCTTCATCTGCGGCGACAACTATTTCGCCAACAACATGGATGCCGTGACCGCCCAGGTGGTGGAAACAGCGCGCGCCTGCAAGGCCGACGCCCTGATCGCCGGGCCTGCCTTCAATGCCGGGCGCTACGGCGCGGCCTGCGCGGCGGTCTGCGCGACGGTCCGGAAAACTTTGGGCATCCCGGTGGTCACGGCCCTGTATCGTGAAAACCCGGGCGTGGATCTGTTCCGCAAGGAGATTCCCATTGTGGAGGCCGCGGACTCCGCGCGCGGCATGGCCAGGGCCGTGCCGGTCATGGCCCGGGTGCTGCTCAAGCTGCTCAAAGGCGAGGAACTGGGCTCCCCGGCCGAGGAAGGCCTGCTTGAAAAAGGCATCCGCCAGAATATCTTTTATGATCAGCCCGGCGCGGAACGCGCGGTGCGCATGCTGAGCAAAAAGCTCAAGGGGGAGCCCTTTGTCACGGAGTACAAGATGCCGGTCTTTGACCGCGTGACCCCGCGCCCGCCCGTGGCCGAGATGGGCAGCGCCAAAATTGCCGTGGTCACTTCCGGGGGCATCGTGCCCATCGGCAATCCGGATCATATTGCGGCTTCCAGCGCCCAGAACTACGGCGAATACGACATCAGCACGGTGACGGATCTGCATCAGGGCGAATACCAGACCGCGCACGGCGGCTATGATCAGACCTATGCCAACCAGGACCCGGATCGCGTGCTGCCCGTGGACGTGCTGCGCGATCTGGAAAAGGAAGGCCGCATCGGCTCCCTGCATCATCTCTTTTACAGCACCGTGGGCAACGGCACGGCCGTGGCCAGGGCCAGGGATTTTGGCATCGAGATCGGCAAGCGCCTCAAGGACGCCCAGGTGCAGGCGGTGATCCTCACCTCCACCTGAGGCACCTGCACGCGTTGCGGCGCAACGCTCGCCAAAGCCATTGAGGACACTGCCGACGTGCCGGTGGTTCACATGTGCACCATTGTGCCCATCTCTCTGAGTATCGGGGCCAACCGCATTGTGCCCACCGTGTCCATCCCGTATCCCCTGGGCAATCCCGAGCTTTCCCCGGATGCGGAAAAGGCCCTGCGCCGCGCACTGGTGGAGCGGGCCTTGACCGCGCTGTCCACGCCCGTGGCCGAGCAGACGGTCTTCAACAAATAAGAAACAGGGAGAAGGCCGCGCCGCCGGAGCAGAGCGGCGCGGCTCAAGGAGAGAGCATGGAACAGCGTGAACTGGTCATTATCGGGGCCGGACCGGCCGGGCTTACTGCGGCGGTGTACGGCAAACGCGCGGGCCTGGATGTGCTGGTGCTGGAAAAAGGCAAAGCCGGCGGCCAGATTTTAGTCACCAGCGAGATCGAAAACTGGCCGGGCACGATCTCTGCCTCGGGCGCGGCCCTGGCCGACAGTTTCCGGGCGCATGCCGAGCACTTCAAGGCTGAATTCCGCACCGCGCAGGTCAACGGTCTGCGGCCCGGGGGCGGCAAAACCGTGGTAATCACGGACAAGGGCGAAATCGAGGCCCGGGCCCTGATTGTGGCGAGCGGGGCCAATTTTCGCAAGCACGGCTGCCCGGGTGAAAAGGAATTCATGGGCAAGGGCGTTTCCTATTGCGCGGTCTGCGACGCGGCTTTTTTCGAGGATCTTGAGGTGGCGGTCATCGGCGGCGGCAATACCGCGGTGGAAGAAGCCTGCTACCTGACCCGCTTTGCGGCAAAGGTTTATATCGTGCACCGCCGCGATCAGTTCCGCGCGGATCGGCTGGTCGCCGAGCGGGCTCTGGCCAATCCCAAAATCGTGCCCATCTGGGACAGCGTGCTGGAGGCCATTGAAGGCGACGGCCTGGTGGAACGGATCGTGCTCAGAAACGTGAAGAGCGATCAGAAAAACGCGCTTGCGGTCAACGGCGTCTTTATTTTCATCGGCACCCTGCCCAATGCCGCGTTTTTGAACGGCGTTGTGCACACCGTGGACGGCGGCTGGATCGTCACGGACGAGAACATGAAAACCTCCGCGCCCGGCATTTTCGCGGCCGGCGACGTGCGCAACACCGCGCTGCGCCAGGTGGTCACCGCGGCCGGGGACGGGGCGCGGGCCGCCATGTCCGCGTATGCCTATATCATGGAACATAAATAGCGGCTTGCCGGGCGCGCAGAGCGGCCCGCGACGGCTGTTTTTACGCTAAGGAGCATCACATGGGCAATGTCGGCATCAAAGGCACGGCCTACTGCCTGAATTTCGCGCCCGAGCTGGCCCTGCACTACGGCGGCACACCCTCTCAGGAGCGGCGCGCCAAGCCGGATTCCGAGTATTTGCAGACCCTGCCCGGCCGCGCCCAGAGTTACGAGGAGGCCGCGGGCTACGCGCCCAACAAGGCCTACATCGGAGCCATGTCCGTGGACGATCTGGCCAGGGCGCCGACGCCCTGGCTGGAACATCCGGGCGCGCCCGAGCGTTACGGCAGGTTCGGGGAGATCATGCCCGAGGATGAGTTCCTCGGCTTTCTGGACATCTGCGACGTTTTTGATCTGATCTGGCTGGAAAAGGACTTTGCGGCCGCCGTGCGGGAAAAGCTGGCCCGGGATCCGGCCGTGGGCGAAAGCCAGTTGGCCCGCCTGGAAGCCGGGCATGAGGCCGCGGAGATCGCCCAGGCCGTGGAAAAGCACGGCGCGCTGCCCCTGTACAGCAAGGGCAGGGTGGCGGGCTGCTGCCGCCGGGCCCATGACTCGGACGAAAACCTTTCGGCGCATGTGATGCTGGAAAACCTGGCCTGCAAGGCCAGCGGCGTGCTGGCGCTGCTGCACATGATCAAAAACTGCGGCCTTGAGCCTTCGGACATCGACTTTGTGGTGGAATGCTCCGAGGAGGCCGTGGGCGACGTGATGCAGCGCGGCGGCGGCAACATGGCCAAGGCCGTGGCCGAAATCGCGGGCTGCGCCAATGCCAGCGGCTTTGATGTGCGCGGCTTCTGCGCCGGGCCGGCCGCGGCCGTGATCGCCGGAGCGGGCATGGTGGCCTCTGGCCTGCGCAAAAACGTGGCCGTGGTTGGCGGCGGCTCCTTGCCCAAGCTGTATATGAACTCCCGCGATCACATCAAAAAGGGGCTCCCGGCCCTGGAAAACTGCATGGGCAGTTTCGCGATCCTGCTTGTGCCGGATGAAGGCAGCCTGCCCGTGATCCGCCTGGATTCCATCGGCAAGCATACGGTGGGCGCAGGCGCGGCCCCGCAGGCCATTACTTCGGCCCTGACCTTTGAGCCGCTCGCCCGTCTGGGCCTCACGCTTACGGATGTGGACAAGTACGCGCCCGAACTGCACAACGCTGAAATCACCCTGCCCGCGGGCGCGGGCAACGTGCCGGAGGCCAATTACAAGATGATCGCGGCGCTGGCGGTCATGAAGGGCCAGCTCAAGCGTGAGGAAATCCCGCAATTCGCGGCAGAGCGCGGCATTCCGGGCTTTGTGCACACCCAGGGGCACATCCCCTCGGGCGTGCCCTACATGGGGCATGCCTGCGACGCCCTGGCGGCCGGAACAATCAGGCGCGCCATGATCATCGGCAAGGGCAGTCTGTTTCTGGGCCGCCTGACCAATCTGGCCGATGGCGCGTCCTTCATCATGGAGGGTCCGGGCCGCGGCGCGCCCCGGGCCGCCGCAAGCGCGGCAGCGGGCGTGAGCAGGGATGATGTGCGGGAAATGCTGCTGGACGCGCTTTCGGAACTGGCCGCCAACCTGCAGAAAAGTTGAGGTCTGTCATGGCGGATATATATGCAGGCAAACAGGCGCGGCAGAGCCCAGACCCCGATACTTCCGACCGCAACAAACGCGCCCTGATCGGCGAAGCCCTGGCGGAGCTGGTGGCCGCGGCCGGAGGGGGCGGCCCGCGCCTGCGCATCGGCCTGATGGCCGCGGGCGGCGAAGTGCCGGTGGAAGACTATCTGCAGGGCGCGGCCCTGGCCATGCGCCACGATCCCCGCATCCAGGCCGTGGGCCTGGGCCCCAGGCCCGACGCGCTTCTGCCCCCCGGTATGGATTGGATTGAGACTCCGGCCTGCGAGGCCGATATGGCCGCGGCTATGGAAAAAGCCCTGGAAAGCACTGGCCCCGGGGCGTTGCAGGGCGCTGTGGCGCTGCACTATCCCTTCCCGGTGGGCGTTGCCACACTGGGCCGCATCCAGACCCCGGCCAGGGGCAGACCCATGATCCTGGCGTCTTCCACGGGCATCAGCGCGCCGCACCGGGCCTGCGCCATGCTGCGCAACGCCCTCTACGGGATTGCGGCGGCCAAGGCCCTGGGCGTGGAAAATCCGAGCCTGGGCGTGCTCAATCTGGATGCCGCGCCCCAGGTTCTGCGCGCGCTGGCTCGATTGCGGGAACGGGGCTACCCCGTGCGCTTTGGAGAAAGCGTGCGCAGCGACGGCGGCGCGCTGCTGCGCGGCAACGATCTCCTCGCGGGCGCGGCGGATGTCTGCGTCTGCGACACCTTGACCGGCAACGTGCTGATGAAGGTCTTCGCGGCTTTCAACAGCGGCGGCGTCTACGAGACTGCGGGCTGGGGGTACGGCCCGTCGGCCGGGGAAGGCTGGGACAAGGTGGTTTCCATCATCTCCCGCGCCTCGGGCGCGCCGGTCATCGCCAATGCTCTGGCCTGTACGGCGCAGGCCGTGCGCGGCAATCTGCCGGGCAGGGTGACCGAGGAGCTCAGAGCTGCGCGGGCTGCGGGCCTGGACGGAGAACTGGCGGCTTTGGAACCGCAGGCCGCGTCAGCGCAGGACGCGCCGCCGGCCATGCCGCCGGTCGAGCCCACGGATGAGGAAATCCACGGCATTGACGTGCTGGATCTGGAAAATGCGGTGCATGCCCTGTGGAAAGTGGGCATTTATGCCGAAGCCGCCATGGGCTGCACCGGCCCGGTGATTAAGCTGGCGGCCGCGGCCAGGGCGCGGGCCGGGGAAGTGCTCAGGGCAGCGGGCTATGTATAGGGCCTGGAGCTTTGCGTGCCGCGGCGGCAGGAACGGCGGCTTTTTTGCCCTTCTTCTGCCCCGTGGAGCAGACGGGCGTTGCGCCAGCGCCCAACGCACGCGTGAAGCCGCCCCCGGCCGACAGGGAAGAGAGAAGTTCTTAGAGCATTTTCTCTTTGCAAATGCTCTGCTGACGCGAAAGCGGCAGCCGCCGCAACGCGGCGTACATTCAGGCGAAAACCGCGTTTTTCGCCTGAATGTCACCTTTGACTTTCATAAAAAGTCAAAGGTAATCTGCTCTAGTCTGCATTGAAAGGCTTTGGCCCGGCGTGCGGCGCGGGAGCATTGCTGCCCTGAAGTCGGGCGAAGAAGGGCCGGGCTCAGGCGACACTGCCGCGACAACTCAACCAGCGAGGTGGATTATGCTCATTGTGGACAAGGAAAATTTTGAAGCCGAGGTGCTGAAAAGCGCTGTGCCGGTCATTGTGGATCTCTGGGGCCCGCAGTGCGGCCCTTGCCTTGCGCTCATGCCGCAGGTGGAGGAACTGGCCGGCCAGTATGAAGGCAAAATCAAATTCTGCAAGCTCAATGTGGCCGAAAACCGCCGCCTGGTCATTTCCCTGAAGGTCATGGCCGTGCCCACCATTCTTTTTTACAAGGGCGGGCAAAACGTGCAGCGGATCAGCAGCGACCAGGTGACCCTGGAAGCCATCAGGGCAGGCGCGGAAAGCTTGTTGCAGTGAACTCTTCGCCAGGGGAAATCCTTTCCCCGGTCGCCGGATTGCGCGGCGGCGCATGACTCTGGCGGATAAGCCGTGTAAACCAAAAGGAGATTGGCATGGGCAAGTTAACCGGCAAGAAACTGCTGCTGCTGGGCGAGCGGGACGGCGTTCCCGGCCCGGCTATGGCAGCGGTATTCGCCAACTCGGGAGCCGAAGTGCTGTTTTCGGCCACCGAATGTTTTGTCTGAACAGCCGCAGGCGCCATGGACCTGGAAAATCAGCAGCGCGTGAAAGACGCCGCTGAAAAGGTCGGGGCGGAAAACCTGGTGGTGGTGCTCGGCTCTTCCGATCCCGAAGGGGCGGAAATTTATGCCGAAACCGTCACTCTGGGCGACCCTACCTTTGCCGGTCCGCTGGCCGGAGTCCCGTTGGGGCTCTGCGTGTACCACATTTTTGAAGAGGAAATGAAAAGCGAGGCTGATCCCGCGGCCTGGGAAGAGCAGATCGCCATGATGGAAATGGTGCTGAACACCGAAGCTCTGGCCGCGGCAGTGAAAAAAATGCGCGAGGCCAACAGCAAATATATGCTGTAAGCCGCAGGCAAAAGCGCAAGGCGTCCGACCCCGCAGGGCGTTCTGCCCTGCGGGGTTTTTGCGTCTTCTCCTGGAGCATTTTGCTCATGAAAGGCGCAAAACGCTCTCAACAGACACGGCCCTGACTGTGGGAGGAAAGTCCGGAGAGGCGCTTTGCGCCAGCCTGCTGTTTACCGAGCGGGCAAAAGCCCGTAAAGAGAAGCTATGATTTTTTTACATGCCCTGGGTGGAATTTTCGGCCTCTTGCTGGTCGGCATGGTGGGCTATCTGCTGGCCTGGAGAGGCTGGTTTTCTACGGAATCACAGATGCTGCTGCCCAGGATCGTCACCTATGTGGCGCTGCCGCCCTATCTCATGTCCACGTTCATGAGCTCCTTTGACCGCGACAACTTTCTGCATCTGCTCTACGGCTCGCTGCTGCCTTTCAGCTCGCTGGCGGTGACTTTTGCCCTTGCCTTTGCGGCGGCCAGGCTGTTCCGGGTGCAACGCCGTCATTTTGGCCTCTTTTGCGCCTGCGTCTCCAACTCCAACACCATTTTTGTGGGTATTCCGGTCAATGTGGCCCTGTTCGGGGAAGAATCCCTGCCCCATGTGCTGCTCTATTATTTTGCCAGCACCATTTTTTTCTGGACCGTGGGCAATTACGCGATCAGCAAAGACAGCGGGCAGGGCAAGGGAAAAGTCCGGCTCATGGACAATATCCGGCACATATTTTCGCCGCCCATGCTGGGCTTTCTGACCGGCCTGACTCTGGTTTTGTGCAAGATCACCCTGCCGCCTTTCCTCCTGGACGCGGCCAGACTCCTGGGCAACCTGACCACGCCGCTGTCCCTGCTTTTCATCGGCATCACCCTGTATACCATTGATCTGCGCAAAGTCCGTTTTGATCGTGATCTGATTCTGGCCCTGGTTGGCCGCCTGGTGGTCAGCCCTCTTGTAATCATGCTTCTGGTGCCGTTTTTTCCGGTTCCCGAGCTGATGGCCAAGGTTTTCATCACGCAGGCCTCGCTGCCGGTTTTGATGCAGGCCGCCATTGTAAGCGCCCATTACGGCGCGGACGCGGAATTCGGCGCTCTGATGGTTTCACTCTCCACCCTGTTTTCGATCATTACGATTCCTCTGTACATGACCCTGCTTTAGAGCGTTTTGCCAATGAAATGAGCAAAATGCTCTAGAGCAGATTACCTTTGACTTTTTATGAAAGTCAAAGGCGGCATTCAGGCGAAAAACGCGGCTTTCGCCTGAATGTACGCCGCGTTGCGGCGGCTGCCGCTTTCGCGTCAGCAGAGCATTTTCAAAGAGAAAATGCTCTAACGTTGCGCAGTATCAGGCATCCTCATCCCTGATCGCGGGAGGTACAGCCACGCTGGTGGTGAGAATCCGCCGTCGCGCCGGGGCTGTCACGCTTTCTTCCACGGCCGCTCGCCGCAAGGATGGTTCGGGCAAACCGTTGTAGAGAGACCAGAAGGCCGGGTAAAGAGCGGTCATGATGCCGGGATTGCCCAGTTTCAAATGCGGCCTGGCACAGGCGGCCAGGGCCAGGCCAAGGGCCCAGGCCGGAGCGGGCGCGTTCCAGGCCGAGGCGATGCTTTCTTGTGATGATTTGCACAATCTGCCTTCGGCATCGGTTTCCAAACCCACGGCATGCAGAAAACTTGCGACTTCATCCGTGTCCGCGGCAGAGGGCAGCGGCGGCAGCACGGCCTCGCCGCCGCGCAGAGCCGCGCAGGCGGCCAGGGCCAGGGGCAGGGGCGTCCAGTCTGCGGGAACATCCGACAGCGCGTGCGCGGCCAGGGCAGGGAAATTCTTGAGCGGCGTCGCGGCCCTGGCGCGAATCTCCCCGCCTGCCTGCCGCAGATCCAGGCCAAGGGCCTGGAGCAGATCCCACCCGGCCAGGGCCCCGGGCCATTGGGGCCAGATCCCCGCAAGGCGCGCTTCGCCGCCCAGAGCCAGGGGCAGGGCCAGCAAAAAAACGGCCAGTTCCGGCTCCAGCGGCAACTCCGGCTGCGGCGGCAGGCGCAAGGGGCCCGGGGCAACACGCACGCGGGCGTTCTCGACAACCACGTCGGCTCCGGCCGCCCGCAGAATGGGCAGCGTGCGGGCCAGAATCAGTTTTTGCAGCGGATGGGCCGCAAGATCCAGGGTCAGGGCGCGCTCATACAAGGGCGCGGCCAGCAGAATGCCTTCGGCCAGCTCCGCCGGAACATCGGCGGGCAGCGTCGCCGTATCCGGCAGAATGCCAGAACACTCCAGACGCGCGGGCAAGCCGTTGCTTTTGGGCACCACATGCACAAGGCGCGCGCCCAGGGCGGGCAGAAAACGGCGGGTCGCAGAAAAATCCGCCAGTTTCAGAGCCGACTCGCCGCTGATTTTGGCCCGCGAAGGGCGGCCCAGATAATGCCCGAGCAGAAGAAAAAAATTCCAGGCGCTGTCGCCCGCATACAGCACCTTGTCCGGCGCGCCCACAGGCGCGGTCGCGTGGGCGGTCACGCCGTCTTCCTCGCGGTTCAGGCCGGCGCCCAACTGGTTGAGCATCTTCACGCAATCCACAATGGGGTCGTTCATCAGGCAGGGCGCAAGGCGCAGCCCCTGGCCCGTGGCCGCGGCCAGCATGAGCCACGCCCTGGTGGCGCGGCAGGCAAGGGGCGCGGGCATGAGCAGGCGCGCCGGCCGCGCGGGCGGCGCGAGGTTGAAGGCTGTGCGGCGATCCGCGCCGCGCTCGGGCGCGTCCTGATCCTCCTGCCCGGCGCTTGGCCGGGGCAGGAATTCCACCTCCTGCATCAGGGAAAAGAAACGGCCCGAGAGGCGCGCGTCGCGGCTGACGCGGGAGACGGCGGCCTCCCAGGATTTCCGCAGGATTTTTTCTTCGGAGGGCTCCAGAAAACCCTGGCTGTTGTACATGCGCGTCAACAGATTGCGGCGGCGCAGCAATAACTTGAGTATGTCGCGGTCAATGTCCGAGACCACGTCGCGCAAAGCGCGGCGAGGCCGTGTGTCGTGCGGTCTGTCGTTCATGCTGCATCCTTAAAGATTGGTGGCGATGCCCGGCGGGTTTCGGCCATGCGGCGCAGGCGGCGCCCGGCCTGCGCAAGCCTGTTAGCCCGAAACGCGGTCGCTGGCAAGGCCGATGTGCCCGCGCGGGGGCATTTGTTGCCTCACGCGGCGGGTAAAATTCTGCAAGGGTCTTTACACGCTCCAGATTTCGCTATAGTCTTCAAAGAGTCTCCAGACAGGCTTTTCAGGGCACTGGCCTGTGAAGAACCCGCGAATTTTTGCAAAAGGGGCTTGACGCGGAGAGCGTTCGCTTGTTACTAAATGCGCAAGCCATGCGCCCTCATCTTTCGAGCGGCGCAATGACGAGGCGCGCTCACTGGCAATCGCGCGTGCCTCGCCCAGGGCTGCGGATTTTTTGTAACACTTTAAGAGTTGGAGGATACGTATGCCGACGTTTGTCGATCCGTCCAAGTGCGACGGCTGCAAGGGTGGCGAAAAGACGGCCTGCATGTACATCTGCCCCAATGACCTGATGATCCTCGATCCCGAGGAAATGAAGGCTTACAACCAGGAGCCCGACGCCTGCTGGGAATGCTATTCCTGCGTGAAAATCTGCCCCCAGGGCGCCATCACGGCCCGCCCCTATGCGGACTTCGCGCCCATGGGCGGCACCTGTATCCCCATGCGTTCGGCCGATTCGATCATGTGGACCGTCAAGTTCCGCAGCGGCAATGTGAAGCGTTTCAAATTCCCCATTCGCACTACGCCTGAAGGCTCGATCAAGCCGTACGAGGGCCGGCCCGAAGGCGCCAGCCTCGACGACGCGCTGCTGTTCACCGAAAAAGAACTGGCCAGGCCCAAGGAAGTGCTCGGCAAGAAGTTCGACGTGACCGAAGCCGACAAGGTCTACACCTCCCAGGTTCACGGCCGCTGAGCCGCTTTCAACCATCAGTGCGATAAGGAGAAACTGTTATGCCTATGATTCCCGTGAAGGAAGCGACCAGGGGCGTGCCCATTTCTGAACCTGAAATCAAAGAGCATCAAGTCGACCTGCTGATCGTGGGCGGCGGCATGGGCGCCTGCGGCACCGCTTACGAGGCTGTGCGCTGGGGGGACAAGCATGGTCTGAAGATCCTGCTTTGCGACAAGGCCGCGCTGGAGCGTTCCGGCGCCGTGGCCCAGGGCCTCTCGGCCATTAATACCTACCTCGGCGAAAACAGCGCCGACGACTATGTGCGCATGGTCCGCACCGACCTCATGGGCCTGGTGCGCGAAGATCTGATCTTCGACGTGGGCCGCCATGTGGACGACTCCGTGCATCTGTTCGAGGATTGGGGCCTGCCCTGCTGGATCAAGGCCGACGACGGCCACAACCTGAACGGCGCGGCCGCCAAGGCCGCGGGCAAATCCCTGCGCAACGGCGACAAGCCCGTGCGTTCCGGCCGCTGGCAGATCATGATCAACGGCGAGTCCTACAAGTGCATCGTGGCCGAAGCGGCCAAGAATGCCCTGGGCGAAGACCGGATCATGGAACGCATCTTCGTGGTGAAACTGCTGCTCGACAAAAACACCCCCAACCGCATTGCGGGCGCCGTGGGCTTCAACCTGCGCGCCAACGAAGTGCATATCTTCAAGGCCAACGCCATCATGGTGGCCGCAGGCGGCGCGGTGAACGTGTACCGTCCCCGCTCCACGGGCGAGGGCATGGGCCGCGCCTGGTATCCGGTCTGGAACGCGGGTTCCACCTATACCATGTGCGCTCAGGTCGGCGCGGAAATGACCATGATGGAAAACCGCTTCGTGCCCGCCCGCTTCAAGGACGGCTACGGCCCTGTGGGCGCGTGGTTCCTGCTCTTCAAGGCCAAGGCCACCAACTCCAAGGGCGAAGACTACTGCGTGACCAACAAGGCCATGCTCAAGCCGTATGAGGATCGCGGCTACGCCAAGGGCAACGTGATCCCCACCTGCCTGCGCAACCACATGATGCTGCGCGAAATGCGCGAAGGCCGCGGGCCCATCTATATGGACACCAAGACCGCCCTGGTCAACACCTTCGCCTCCCTGAACGAAGAGGAGCAGAAGGATCTCGAGTCCGAAGCCTGGGAAGACTTCCTGGATATGTGCGTGGGTCAGGCCAACCTCTGGGCCTGCACCAACACCCAGCCCGAGGAGCGCGGCTCCGAGATCATGCCCACCGAGCCCTACCTGCTCGGCTCGCACTCCGGCTGCTGCGGCATCTGGGTCTCCGGCCCGGACGAAGACTGGGTTCCTGAAGACTACAAGGTCAGAGCCGCCAACGGCAAGGTCTACAACCGCATGACCACCGTGGAAGGCCTGTTCACCTGCGCCGACGGCGTGGGCGCTTCCGGCCACAAGTTCTCCTCCGGCTCGCACGCCGAAGGGCGCATCGCCGGCAAGCAGATGGTGCGCTGGTGCGTGGATCACAAGGATTATCAGCCCGAGTTCAAGGAAACGGCCGAAGAGCTGCGCAAGCTCATCTACCGCCCCTATGACAACTTCATGGCCGGCAAGGCCGCGTCCACGGATCCGGTGGTCAACCCCAACTACATCGCGCCCAAAAACTTCATGATGCGCCTGATCAAGTGCACCGATGAATACGGCGGCGGCGTGGCCACCTACTACACCACCTCTCAGGCTCTGCTGAACACGGGCTTCGACCTGCTGACCATGATGGAAGAAGACTCCGAAAAGCTGGCTGCCCGCGATCTGCACGAACTGCTGCGCTGCTGGGAAAACTACCATCGCCTCTGGACGGTGCGCCTGCACATGCAGCACATCGCCTTCCGCGAGGAATCCCGCTATCCCGGCTTCTATTACCGGGCCGACTTCATGGGCCTGGACGACAGCAAGTGGAAGTGCTTCGTGAACTCCAGGTTTGATCCCGCCACCGGCGAGACCAAGATCTTCAAGAAGCCTTATTACCAGATCATCCCCGACTAGTCGGCGATTGTCATTGCAAGAGGGGCGGCCGCAAGGCCGCCCCCGGATTGCCGCAAACCAATGGCAATCCCGGGCTGCGTGCCCGTTTGCCGGGGCCGACCGTGTGGCGGCCGCCCCAGAATGTTGACAAAACCCGCTTTACGGCCTTCACGCCGCCGGGCGGGCGGCGCAGAAACCAGGCCTTGCCGGCCGGCGCCTCATGCTCCTTGCGACCGGGGAAACGCGCGGCCACAGAAACGCGGCAATCCCCGCGGCCTCCGGTCGTGCCGCACACGGTAACGGCAGCGTCCCTGCGGGATGCCTTCCGGGCAAAAGCCGCGCCGGGCTCCTGGTTTTCGCTTGCCTTGCGTTGTCAACGCTCTGGGCCGGTCGCCTGGCGGCCGCCCCTTTTTTCCTGCGGCGGAGGGGCGGTTCACCCTCTTCAGCCGCGATGCAACAACGCAGGAGGATATCCAGGATGTCCAATGCCATTCTCGTCGTGGGCGGCGGCTTTTCAGGCCTCACAGCCGCCAATGAAGCGGCGGAACTGGGCCATGACGTCTATATCGTCGAAAAGTCGCCCTGGCTTGGCGGCCGTGTGGCCCAGCTCAACAAATATTTTCCCAAACTCTGTCCCCCCTCCTGCGGCTTGGAGATTCAGTTCCAGCGCATCAGGAAAAATCCGCGCATCAAATTTTTCACCCTGGCCGAGGTCACAGGGCTGACGGGCGTAAAAGGCGATTACAGCGTGCGGGTGCGCCTGAGCCCGCGCCGCGTTGCTCCCCACAATGTGGATTTCAGCCTTTTGGCCTCCGCGCTTGAAGGCGAAACCCCGGATGCCTTTGAGTTGGGGCTTTCCAGGCGCAAGGCCCTCTACAAATCCATGCCCTTTGCTTTTCCCGGGCGCTACGTCCTGGATGTGCAGACGCTCTCCAAGTCCGACGCGGCCCGGGTGGCGGGCAACAAGTTTCTCAATCCTGTCGAAAAAGCGCGCGAAATTGAGCTTAAGGTCGGCTCCATTGTGCTCGCCACAGGCTGGAAGCCCTATGACGTTACCCGTTTGAGCAATCTGGGCGCAGGCACGGTGAAAAACTGCATTTCCAATATGCAGATGGAACGGCTCGCCTCGCCTTTCGGGCCTTCCAGGGGCCGCATTGTCCGGCCTTCGGACGGCAGGCCCCCGCGCAGAATCGCCTTTGTGCAGTGCGCCGGCTCACGCGATCAGAATCATCTCAACTATTGTTCCTACATCTGTTGCATGGCCACACTGAAACAGTGCCTGTACATTGCGGAGCAAAATCCGGACGCTCTGATTACCGTGTATTACATTGATTTGCGCGCGCCCGGCCGCTATGTGAATGTGCTTGAGAAAGTCAAGGCCCTGCCCAACGTGCGTTTTGTCAAGGGCAAGGTGGCCGACGCGGTCCAGGCCGAGGGCGATATGGTGAGAATCACTGTGGAGGACGCCGTGCGCGGCGAAAAACTCACTCTGGATTATGAGCTCGTGGTGCTGGCCACAGGCATGCAGCCCTCGCTGGCCGGCGAAAATTTGCCGCTGCCCGTGCCGCTGGATGAAGACGGCTTCATTGCGGGCGGCGAGGAGGCCGGCATTTTCGCCGCCGGTTGCGCGCGCATGCCTCTGGATGTGACGCGCTCGGCGCAGTCCGGCACAGCCGCCGCCCTGAAGGCGGTACAAACGGTGAAAGGGAGGTAGGCGGCATGGCCGGTAAAATTGGCGTCTATTTTGACCTGCAGAATATCGGCGGGGGGCTCGACGTGGAAGCCCTGGCCGCGCAGTTACGCGAAAAATGGGGCGAGCTCACGCCTGTGGTCAAGGTCTGCCCGGTGCTTGCCGAGAGCGTGGACGAGATCAGGGCGGACATTGCGGCGCAGGGCCTTGACGGGGTGCTGCTCTGCGGCGCTTCGCCGCGCGTGGACGCGGATCTCTACCGCTTCCCCGTGCAGGTGGAACATGTGAACCTGCGCGAGCAATGCGTGCTGGCGTTCAAAGATCCCCAGGCCAGCTCCGCGCCCGCGAGGGACGGCGCGCCCGAATTGCTCACGCTCATGGCTCGCGATTATCTGAACATGGGCGTGGTCAAGCTCCAGAAAAGCGAGGTTCCCGATTCGGCGGCCGTTCCCGGCACGCCGCGCATTCTGGTCATCGGCGGCGGCTGGACAGGCCTTACCGCGGCTGCCGAAGCCGCGGCCACGGGCTATGAGGTCGTGCTGGTGGAAAAGGCCGACAAACTGGGCGGCGCAGTCAACAATATTCCCGTGACGTCGCCCCAGGGCCCGCTCTGGACCGACAAACAGCCCGCGGATCTGGCCGCAAAGATCAGCCGGGTCACGAATGATCCCAAAATCACAACGCATCTGAACGCGCAGATGCAAAAGCTGGAAGGCCAGCCCGGCGCGTTCACGGCTGTGATTGCCACGGCCGGGGGCCCGGTTTCCGTGGAAGTGGGCGCCGTGGTTCTGGCCTCTGGCTGGGCGCCTCTGGACGAAAAATACCTGGCCCCCATGGGCCTGGGCAAAAGCCCCAGGGTGGTGCACGCGGCCCAGTTCGGCAAAATGCTGTCCGCAGGGGAAGTGACTGCCCGGCGTATTGCCTTTGTGCTGGATACCACGCTGGCTGAGGAAGCCGTGGCCGCCGCCGGGGCCCAGGCCGACGCCGCCGGGGCCCAAGCCGTGGCCGAAGCCGCCAGGCCCGCAGCAGCCGAGGCCGAGGGCGAGGCAAAGCCTTTTGTCAAGGAAGATCTGGAATCCATCCGCCACCTTGCCTACTCCAACGCGGTGAACAGCGTGGGCATGCTGCGGCTGGCCAATATCGTCTGCGAAAAGACCAACGACGCGGTTCAGGCTTTTATCCTGTACAAGAACATGACCGTGCCCGGAATTCTGGAGCGCTTCTACAAGAAGATGCAGAATCGCCTGGGGATCATGATGACCAAGGCCGATGTGACCGCGATCCGCGAGGCCGGCGATCACATGGTGGTTTCCTGCCAGAATACCCTGCTGGGCATGGATTTTGATCTGGACGTGGATCTGGTGGTGCTGCCCACGGGCCTGGTGCCCACCACGGCCAAGGATGTGGTGGTGGAATTTGCCTACCGCCAGGGTCCGGACTTCCCGGATCTGGAACTTTTTGACGGTTTTGCCGATTCCAATTACATCTGCTTTCCGTATGAGACCCGGCGCACCGGCGTGTACGCCGCGGGCTGCGTGCGCCAGCCCATGACCATGGACGCCTGCGAGGAAGACGCGCGCGGCGCGGTGCTCAAGGCCGTGCAGAGCATTGAGGCGGCCGGGCACGGGGTTGCTGTGCTGCCGCGTTCCGGCGACGCCTCCTACCCGGTGTTCAATTTCGTGCGCTGCACCCAATGCAAGCGCTGCACCGAGGAATGCCCCTTCGGCGCCCTGGATGACGACGAGAAAGGCACGCCCAAGCCCAACCCGGCCCGCTGCCGGCGTTGCGGCACCTGCTTCGGAGCCTGCCCCGAGCGCGTGATCTCCTTTGCCAACTACAATATTGACCAGATCGGCTCCATGATCCGCGAGGTTCAGGTGCCCAGGGACTTCAAGAAAGAAGGGCCGCGCATCCTGATTCTGGCCTGCGAGAACGACGCCTACCCGGCCCTGGACATGGCGGGCATGCGACGCAGGGCCTGGAGCCCCTATGCGCGTATCATCCCGGTGCGCTGCCTGGGTTCGGTCAATGCTATATGGGTCTCCGACGCCATGAGCAAGGGCTTTGACGGCGTGATGCTCCTGGGCTGCAAATACGGCGACGACTATCAGTGCCACTTTGTGAAAGGCTCCGAGATCTGCGCCAAGCGCAGGGACAATATTGCCGAGACCCTTGACCGTCTGGGCGTGCAGCCCGAGCGGGTGGAACAGCTTGAAGTGGCCATTGACGAATACGACACGGTTCCCGACCTGATTGACGGCTTTGTGGGCCGGATCATGGAGCTGGGCCCCAACCCGTTCAAGGGCATGTAGGAGGATGGCAGCAATGGCACAATCTACGCTTAAACCGGATCTGGAGTTTGCCCGGGAGCTCGGGGAAGCCGGGGGCGAGTCCCTCAAGCAATGCTTCCAGTGCGCCACCTGTTCGGTGGCCTGCCCGCTCTCCCCGGCCAACGCTCCGTATCCGCGCAAGGAAATGGTCTGGGCCTCCTGGGGCCTGAAGGAAAAACTGCGCGGCGACGTGGATCTCTGGCTTTGCCACAATTGCGGCAACTGCTCGGATCTCTGCCCGCGCGGCGCCAAGCCCGCGGACGTGATGGCCGCGGCCCGCAATGTGCTCTACAAGGATTTGACCGCGCCCGCCATTGTGGGCAAATGGATGAGCAAAGCCTCGGGTCTGCCCATTCTTTTCGCCATCCCGGCGGTGCTCTGGCTGATCGTCTGGTGGCTCCGCGCCGGCTGCAACAACGGCGAATGGTTCCCGCGCGCGGCTGACGGCCGGATCGTTTTCGGCCAGATTTTCTACGGCGACTACACCATTGACCCCATCTTCATGCTCACCTTCTTCGGCGCGCTGTTCATCCTCTCTCTCGGGGTGCGCAAACTCTGGAAGATGTTCCAGCCTGACGGCACGCTCATGGTGATCGGCAAAACCAAAAGCTGGGTCTTCCACCTCTGGGATGTGCTCTGGGAGGAAGTCATCACCCACCGCAAGTTCGACGAGTGCGAGGACGGCCCGGTCACCGGCAAGGATACGCCCAACCGCAAGTACGGGCATGCGATCCTGTTCTGGAGTTTTGCGATCCTGGCCTGCGTCACGGCCATCGTGGCCCTGGGCCATTGGGGCGGCAAAATTATTCCCCTGATCAAAATCGAGACGCCCATGCCCCTGACCTTCCCGGTCAAAATCCTGGCCAATATCGGCGCGCTGCTCCTGCTCATCGGCCTGGCCCTGCTGACCGCGCGCCGCATGCGCCTGAACCCCGCGGATCACGGCTCCAGCTTCCAGGACTGGTATCTTTTGGGGATCATCTGGCTGGTGGCCGTGACAGGCGTCCTGGCCCAGTGCTTCCGCCTGGCCGACGCCATCAGGCCCGCTTTTGTGATTTATTACCTGCATCTGGTCTTTGTCTGGATGCTCTTTGCGTATCTGCCCTGGTCCAAATTGGGGCATTTTGTGTACCGCACGGCGGCGCTGCTGTACGTCCGCATGTACGGGCGAAGCTGAGCGGGCAAGGCAGAAAGAAAGAGCAACGCATCAAAGTAAAAAATACGATCTCCGAGGAGGAGGCCGCCATGTCTGATAGTGATCGCAAAGTGTTTCCCGTGGAATCGGTTCTGGCCCTGGTGGTGGGCAAAGAGGGCGTGGACGTTAAGGATCTCGCCGGCTATGTGGTGGGGCGCTCCGTTGCCTGCGACTGTTGCGCCAAGGCCGCAGGGCCGTTTGCCGCGGCGTGGCTGGCCCGCTGGTATCCGAAATTCATGGATCTGACCTGGAGCGAGGATCAGTCCTGGGAAGGTTTTGTCAGCCGCGCCAGGGGCGCGCTGGGCGACAATATCTCGCTGACGCCCATGGACGGCCGCACCAGGGCCCTTGCCGCGCAGACGCTGGACTGCCTGGCCGAGACCTATGGCAGCCTTGTGACGCAAACAGCCGCGGCCGCGAAGCTGGAAGAGCGCGTGCGCGCCCTTGAGCCTGCCGAGGCCAGAGCCGAGGCCTTGCAGAAAAAGTGCGACGAACTGGAAGCGAAAATCAAGTCCCTGAATGCGGACATGGGCGGCCTGCGCAAACAGCTTGCCGAGTATCAGGGCAAAGTGGCCGTGAATCATGACGAGCTTATGCAGAATATCAAGGACGCCATCAAGGACGGTCTCAAAGGCATGGTGGTGGGCGGCGCTGCCGCAGGAGCCGCCGCTGCCGGGGCCGAGGAAGCCGCGCCCGCAGCGCAAAGCAGCGTGCCGGATGACTTCGGCTTCGGTTCTTCCGGCAGTGACGCCGACGGATTCGGCTTTTAGAGCGTTTTGCTCATGAAATGAGCTAAACCGCTCTGGCGTCAGCTCCCGCGGCCGTCAGAGCGGTTGCCGTTTTCAACAGCAAACCGCTCTAGAGCAATTTCACTTTGAAATTGCTCTGCTGACGCGAAAGCGGCAGCCGCCGCAACGCGGCGTACATTCAGGCGAAAACCGCGTTTTTCGCCTGAATGCCACCTTTGACTTTCATAAAAAGTCAAAGGTAATCTGCTCTAGAGCATTTTGCTTTTGAAATTATTCAATTTCAAAAGCGGCGCTGCCATCATTTCGCGTCCAGGCTTCAGCCGTTGCGACGAAGGAAGCTACGGATGAAGACAGCAACTGGTTACTGCGGCAGCCAGTCAACGCAACCGCTGTCGCTATCCGTAAGCAAGCAAAGCTTGCTAACGGCTACCGCAACGCGGTCTGGACGCTCATTCGGCGCGGGCGTCCGCTCCCGCGGCCGCCAGAGCAATTTCAAAGTGAAATTGCTCTAGTAGCGCTCCGGCATAAAGTGCGGGGGCGGGGCGTTTTCAGGCTGATCGGCCAATTTGTCGCGCAAGAGCCGGATGACTGCCAGCGCGTCGGCGATTTGCTGCTCCAGCCTGTCCAACTGCTCCTGTTGGAGCGTGAGCGCGTCGTTGAGTTCCCTGAGCTGCTCTTCCTGAAAAAAGCTGATCTCTTCCAGGCGGGTAAGGCGATCTTCGGCATCAGACATTTTTTCTCCTTGCAGACTGAGGGGGCTTTTTCCCGGCTGCAATCCGGGCTGCGGAAAGAGCGCATGTTACCTTTGAAAGGCTCTAGAGCAATTTCACTTTGAAATTGCTCTGGCGGCCGCGGGAGCGGACGCCCGCGCCGAATGAGCCTGAAAACCACGCTTTTCAGGCGAAATGATGGCAGCGCCGCTTTTGAAATTGAATAATTTCAAAAGCAAAATGCTCTAAAGGTAGACAGCCATGACTGAGCAAACACCGCGCAATCTTCGCAATGATCTGAAGGGGCGCTCCGGCCTGCGGCGGATCTGGAACGCCTGTCTTTATTCTTGTGACGGCTTTGTTGCCGCCTGGCGGGACGAGCAGGCATTTCGCCAGATCGTCTGGGGCTGCGTGTTCGGCCTGCCCCTGGCTTTCTGGCTGGGCCAGACCTGGGGGGACCGCGTGCTGCTCAGCCTGGTGCTGCTCATTGCCCTTCTGGTGGAGCTCCTGAACAGCGCCATTGAAAACGTGGTTGATCGTATCTCGCCGGATCTGCACCCCTTGTCCAAAAAAGCGAAGGACATGGGCAGCGCCGCGCAGCTCATTGCCCAGATGGGCATCCTTCTGGTCTGGGGCACCTATGTGGTCTCCCGTTTTCTGTAGAGCGGGTTTGGATTGAACGTCTCTCATTGAGAGCGTTCAGCTGCTTTCATGAGCAAAGCACTCTAGAGCAGATTACCTTTGACTTTTTATAAAAGTCAAAGGTGGCATTCAGGCGAAAAACGCGGTTTTCGCCTGAATGTACGCCGCGTTGCGGCGGCTGCCGCTTTCGCGTCAGCAGAGCATTTTCAAAGTGAAAATGCTCTAGCGTGAGCCGGAACGCGGCCTTTTCCGCCGCTCTGCCGCGCGTGGGGCCTGGCGTTCGTCAGAACCGGCGAGCGTGGCCATGAGGATGCGATGCTGGCGCAGGCGGGCAGCGTCGGAGCGGGCCACGTAAATGGCTTCCCCGCTTTCGTCCCGGCCGCAATAATACATGGCCGTGGCAATGGTGCCCGGCGTGGGAATAAAGCACTGGGTCTGGCGCGGGCTCCAGCGGCGCTGCCGCAGCCAGCGGGCCAGGATGCGCATATCCTCGTCAGTGCAGCCGGGAAAGGCGCTCATCAGGTAGGGCACCACATATTGCTCGCGCCCCGCGGCCCGGCTTTGGCGCGCGAAGCTTTCCAGAAATTGTTCAAAAACCGCGAGCGGCGGTTTGCGCATCAGGGCCAGCACCGAGGGCGCGCAGTGCTCCGGGGCTACCTTGAGCTGGCCGCCGGTAAACTCCCCGGTATAGGCGGCCAGGGCCTCGGGCTCGCGCAGCGCCAGATCGGCGCGCACGCCACTGGCCACGCGCACCTGCTTTACGCAGGGCAAGGCCGCTGCCGCGCGCAGCAGTTCCACATGTTTGCGCTGCGGGGTCACAAAAGCCTTGCAAACAGAAGGGAAGCAACAACTGGAGCGGCGGCAGCCGCCGGCATGAGACGCGGCGCCGCCCTGCGCAGTTTCCGCGTCCAGGGCGCAATGCGCCTGCCACATATTGGCCGTGGGGCCGCCCACATCGGAAATCGCCACCGGTCCTTTGCCCCGCGCCATGTTTTCCTCTCCCAGGCGCTTTGCTTCGGCCAGAATGGACGCGGTCGAGCGTGAGCTGATTTTTCGTCCCTGGTGCAAGGCCAGGGAACAAAAGGAGCAACCGCCGCCGCAGCCCCGGTGGCTGGTGATGCTGGTGCGCAGCATTTCCGCGGCCGGAATGGGCTCCGCATAGGCCGGATGAGCCTCCCGGCAAAAAGGCAGGCTGTAGAGCTCGTCCATTTCCGCTGTGCTCAGTGGCGCTGCCGGAGGAGCCAGCACCAGAGCGCGGCCCTGGACAGGCTCAAAGGCCCAGGCGTCGCCGCGGTGTACCTGGCGCTCCAGCTCTTGCGTAAGTCTGAGCAATTGCTCCGGTTCCGCCAGAAGGCGTTCATGGCCGGGCAGAACAATGCCCGGTGCAGCGGCAAGCGCTTCCGGCAGATTGGCCGGGCGACCGTCGGCGTCCAGCCTGTCGATCCAGGCCGTGCCCGGAATGCCCGGCAGATCGCGCCCCTGCTCCAGTCGACGGGCGCATTCCAGAATCGCGCGTTCGCCCATGCCCCAGATCAGCAAATCTGCCTTGGCGTCCATGAGCAGAGGGCGGCGGAGGGTGTCGGTCCAGAAGTCATAGTGGCTGACCCGTCGCAGGGAGGCCTCAATGCCTCCCAGCACAACGGGCAGGCCCGGAAAAGCCCGGCGCGCCAGATTGGCATAGACCAGGCAGGCCCGGTTGGGCCGCGCCCCGGCTTTGCCGCCCGGGGTATAGGCGTCATCATGACGTTTTTTGCGAAAGGCCGTGTAATGGGCCAGCAGAGAATCCAAAGCCCCGGCGCTGACTCCGGCGAAGAGGCGCGGCCGCCCCATGACCAGGAAATCCTCGGGCGTGTCCCAGCGGGGCTGGGCGATCAGGCCGGTTTTCAAGCCGTGCCGGATCAGCCAGCGCGCCAGCAGCGCGCAGCCGAAGGAGGGATGATCCACATAGGCGTCGCCCGTGATCAGCAGCACGTCCAGCCCGTCCCAGCCCAGGGCGCGCATTTCCGCGGCGGACATGGGCACAAAGCGCGGCTGGCCGTTGGAGCAGGCATGTTGGGCCCGGCCGTGGGGCGTGCCTGGCGCGGGCTCTTTGCTGCCCGCAGCCGCGGACGCCTGGCCGCGCGGAAAATCCGGGAAGACGGGCCTGCTTTGGGGCCGCAACGCGTTGCGGCGGCCCCCTGCCCCTTTTCCACGGTCACACGGAGCGCGTGCCGCGCTGTTGCGCGGGCCCGAAGCGGAAGCGGCGACCGCTTCAGGCCGCCGCTGTGTGTCATCCGCGCCTTTTCCGTCCGATTGCGGTTCCACAAGCCGCCAGGGAACGGGAAAGGGCGGAGTTTTGGATTTATCGGCCATCAGGCGGCGTCAGCAAAGGCATGCTGGCGTTGCCCGGCGGGGGAATAATCGGATCGCCGGGCATATTGTTCATGCGCACGCCCTGTGTCTTGGCGGCCGGGGGCATAGTGCCCGGTCTCATGCCTGCGGCGTGATCCTTGCTGAAGATTTCCCATTCCTCACGCACCACAACGCCGTCGCCGTTTTTGTCGATGGACTTGAAGGCCTCTTCCCGCATACCGGGAAAGGTGGCCATGAATTCCTCAAGAACCACCTTGCCGTCGTTGTTCCTGTCCATTTCAGCGAATTTGTCCTTGGGGGCCGTGCCTGGCTTTTCCGCGGCCAGGGCGGGCAGGGCCAGCAGACTCAACAAAGCCAGCAGGCCGAACATCTGCCAGAAGGCCGACAGATCAGGCAAACGCAATAAACGCGTCATAGTATGCTCCTTGTAAGGCAACCAAACGGTTGCGGTTATCTCTAGGCAGCGATCTAAAGATCGCGTGCGGCGGGGATGCCGGTCGGCTTCAACCCGCCGCATTTAGTATCCTTCAATCCGGGCGCGCTGTCCAGTCTTGCCGCGAAGCGGCGCGGCCGCTCAGGCGAAATTTTCCCCTTCGCGCTCCACGCGCTCAATGAAGAGCAGCAGGTTGTCGGGCTCGCCTTTTTTGTGATCGTCCGGGTAGAGCAGGGCGGACATGTAAAAAACGGACTTGAGCTGCAAGGCGGTGCGCGCGCTGCCTGAAAAGCGCTCCAGAGCCAGGGCCAGATTGAAGCGCGGCTCGCCGGGCAGGGGCGCGAGCAGGGGCTTGGCTTGCTCGCTCAACGCTGCCAGCAGCTCGGCTTTTTCACGCATTTTTTCAGTATAGCCGGGTACGTCGCCTTTTTCCAGGCGTTGCAGGGCCTCGCGCTCCACCGCCATAATCGCGGCGTGCCGTTCCCTGAGCCATTGGATAAGCCGGGCCAGGGCCTCGCCGCTGGCGGTGGTCTGCTCGCTCATGGCCTTCTCCTTTGCGTTGGGGACAGGCAAAAGCCCGGCCGCGAGCCGGGCTTTTGCAAGGTCGGTCAGTCCCAGTGGCGTTTGTCTTCAATGGGCCGGATCTGCGGGGGCAGGCTGCCCGGAGCCAGAATGCGCAGCTCGGGACGCAGTTTGATCTTTTCGCGGAACTGGTGAAGCAGTTCTTCTTCGCGTTTGAAACCGCTGGTTTCGATGAAGAGCGTCATTTCATCAATGCCGCCCGGATTGGTGACCTCGATCTGCCAGCGTTTGATCTCCTCAAAGCGGCTCATGACCTGCTCGACCTGATGCGGATAGACGAACATGCCCATGATCCGGGCCGTGGTATCCACGCGGCCCACAATGCTGCCCAGGCGCGGGCTGGTCCGCCCGCAGGCGCAGGGGCTGCGGTCGATGTAGGAGAGATCGCCCGTGGCCAGGCGGATCAGCGGATAGGTCTTGTTGAAGGCCGTGACCACGATTTCGCCCACTTCGCCGTCCTTGAGCGGGATGCCCGTATCCGGGTGGCAGATCTCCACATAACAGCGGTTGGCGATGTGCAGGCCGACCTTGTGGAAGCACTCGTAGCCGATGCAGCCCACGTCCGCGGTGCCGTAGCCCTGGCGCATGATCAGATCGTATTTCTTTTCCATCTGGGAACGCATTTTTTCCGAGAGGCGCTCGCCGGTGACAAAGGCCACTTCCAGAAAGAGATCCTTGCGCAGGTTAAGGCCCTTTTCTTCGGCTTTCTGGGCCAGATGCATGAGAAAGCTGGGCGTGCCCACATAGCCGGAAACGCGCAGCTTCTGCATGATGTCAAGCTGGGTGGCCGCGTCGGACGGCCCGGCCGGAATCACCGCGCAGCCCAGATTGCGCAAGGGCTCCTCAAACATCAGGCCCGCGGGCGTGAGCTGGTAATTGAAGGTGTTCTGCACCGCGTCGCCGGGGCGGAAGCCCACGGAATAAAAGGCCTCGGTATAGCCCCAGTAATCCTCTCCGCGATCTTCGGGATCAAAGATGGGGCCGGGCGAAAGAAAGATGCGCTTGAGCTCGCCGATATCCTTGGTCAGAAGCCCGCCCAGGCGCGGCCCCATGGACTGCAGAAAGATCAGCTCTTTCTTTTTCAGGATGGGGATGTGTTTGATGTCCGAAAGGGTTTTGAATTTTTCAACATTGAACTGCGCGCGATCGAAACGTTTTTTGACGTCTTCGGAATAGCGGTAGGCATACGAGAGCAAGTCTTTAAGCTGGATCAGGCAATATTGACGGCGCTCGCTTTCATCAAGCACTTCGCGGCGGCTGTATATGCCTTCTGTACGGTCTTTACGGGTCATACCCACTCCAGATGGCCGATGTTAGAGAACAGTAAGGAAGCAGAACATAGCCACTCCATTGGGAAAGCGCAAGTCTTTTTTATAAAAATTAATAATTTGCATGAGTTATGCAAATACACAGCAGAGCATTTTCAAAGAGAAAATGCTTTGCGCTCCGGCCAGGCTCGGCCAAAGCCGTGAAGGCAGGAAGATCCGCCGTTCGGCAACTGCCTTACCCCGCTTTTCCGTGTTTGATCCGGGCCTGATGCGCCTTTTCCAGGTTCACGGCGCGTTGCTTCAGGCTGTCGTACACCGGCTGCGAACCCAGGCTGTTGGCGGTCAGGGCGGCTATGTAGGCCGCCACCAGCACCGCCGGGATGTTCTGGAAAGAGTTGGTCATTTCGATCACCAGGGCCGTGCCCGTAAGCGGCGCGCGCACCGTGGACGCGAACAAACCGGCCATGCTCACGAGAAGCACCGTGGCAATCTGATCCGGGCTGATGCAGGACAGGGAAAGCAGCATGGAGGCCACGCAGGCGCCGGCAATGGCCCCGCCGAGTAAAATGGGCATCAGCAGGCCGCCGGACACGCCCGAAGCCGAACTGACGCAGGAAAAAATAACTTTGACGCCGAGCAGCAGCAAAAGCGCGCTCAGGGGCAGGGGCAGCTTTTCCAGGGCCGGGGCGCTCACCCCGAAGCTGGCCAGCACCTGCGGATAAAAGTAGAGCAGAAGGCCGCTGAGCAGAAAGGGGGTCAGCACCCGCAAGGGCTGCGGCAATCGCGAGCGGTCGGCCCAGAGCACCATGCGGATCAGGATGCCGTTGTACAGCACGCCCAACATGCCGGTCACAGCACCGAGCAGGGGCACGATCCACCATTGCGGCAGACTCAGAAGCTCCGTGCGGCTGAAAGGAAAGATCAACCCGAATCCGAAGAGCACCTGGATCACAAACCAGGCCGCAAAAGCCGCCACGGACGTGAAGATCAGCATGGGCGCGCTGATCGGGGTCTTCATTTCCTCAAAGGCGAAACAGAGCCCGGCAGCGGGCGCGCCGAAAGCCGCGGTCAGCCCGGCCGCGCTGCCGCCAATCAGATAGCGCGGCATTGTCGCGGCCCGATCCTCGTGCCAGATGTGCCCCACGCCGCAGCCCACGGCCGCGCCCATCTGGATGCAGGGCCCCTCGCGCCCCACGGACAGGCCGCCGGTCAGGGAAACCAGGGTGGCCAGAAACTTGGCCCAGATCACCGTGGCCCAGCGCATGGGCAGATGCCCGGCCACAGTAAGCTCTACCTGAGGAATGCCGCTGCTTGCGACCAGGGGCTCATAGCGCAGAAAAAGCCAGGCCAGGGCCGCCAGGACGAGCAATGCGGCAAAAATGCTCGCGCCCACCCACGGATCGGCCAGGCTGTGGCCCTCCACATAACGGACAATCAGCATGTTGATCAGGTCAAAGGCCCGGCGGAACAGGCCGATCACCGCGCCGGTGATGCCGCCGGTGAGCAGGGCCTGCAGCAAAAGCTGCCAGACGCCCAGGGTGCGCAGGGCCTGCAAATCTCGCAGGGTGGGGGGAATAAGAGTGTGAAAGGCCACGAAAAAGCTCCTTGCGGGTGCTGCAACGTAGAGAGAAGTATGGCCGGAACCCGCGCAACATTCAAGCTTTCCTGCGCAATGGCCCCGACGCAGTGGCAGCGGTACCGTCTGCATCCGGCCGGATGCCAGGGCATTTCCCCAAGCCGTGTCCAGCCCTGACGCGCCGCGCACGCAGCACGCCCCCGGCCACTTTTACCGCTCCCGTGGCAATATGCCGATATTTTTGAAGATATTTTTTAAATGCCCCTGTGGGGGCCAATTTGCCAAAAAGGGCTTGCCAAAGCCGGGGCAAGCGGGTACAAAACATCTTCATCCACAGCGGCGCGCTGGCGCCCAAAAGCCGAGGTAGCTCAGTTGGTAGAGCAGGGGACTGAAAATCCCCGTGTCGGCAGTTCAATTCTGTCCCTCGGCACCATCTGAAAATCCCACAAAGTCCCGCAAGAGCCAGAAAGCCTTGCGGGACTTTGCTTTTGCGGATTTTCATTATCTCGCCACGTCTCGTCAGGCAGCCCTGGCCGCCATGTTGTCCCCTTGATTGATCCGTGTTTGCATCTTACATGTACACGAGCCCAGGACGCTGCCCCTGGACGATCGGTAGAACCAGGCCATAAGCAACGTGAATCGTGTATCCGGAAATCCTGCGCTGCCTGTTGGTGCAGAGCGCGCAGAGTCGGGGGTTGGGAAAAGCAGGGGATTTTTGCTTCGCGCGTGATCGACCGTCGAAAATGCAGGCCCTGTCTTTGGCCGGGCGCGTACTGGCCCTTCTGAAAACAGCCGCCCGCAATTTCGGTCAGGATTGCTTGAATGTGAGGACGCGCTCAACGGGCGCCGCGGCGCAGAGGACGACAGGCAATGACGGAATGGGACGCAAAAGATGCGGCGCTTCCCTGCGAAAGCGCGGCGGAACGCGCGCTTTTCAAGGCCGCGTACGGGTATTTTTTTTCTCCGGACGCGGCCGGGCTCACCTTGCTGGAGCGGCATGTCCGTGGCGAAAAGGCCGAGGGTTTGCGCGCCGCGGCGCTGGTCATGCAGGCCGCCAATGCCGAGCTTGACGAAGAATGCCGGGAGATTGGCGCGCTCTTCGCCCGGCAGGGCCAAACCCTGGCCTGCGGCCCTGGCTGCACGGGCTGCTGTTTCCAGCTTGTGCTCTGCACTCCTTTTGAAGCCGCGCTGATCGGCATGTACATGCGGTCGCGCCCCGAGCTTGGGGCTTTTTTTCTCACGTCCCACCAAAAGTGGGATGCCGCCACAAAGAATTTCCGGGAAAGTTATCTGGCCTGGGCAATACAACGCTACAGAAACGGCGTGGACGACGGCACGCATTGTCTGCTGGATTATTATCTGGCCTGCCCTTTTCTGGACAACGGCCGCTGCCGCATCTATCCGGTCAGGCCTTATGCCTGCCGCAGTTGCGTGGCCGTGTCCGGGGAATGCCGCAGCCCGACGCAGCCGGGCGAAAAACCGGGCATGCATAATATGGAACTCGCCGCGTACACCCCGCACAAAAAGGCGCGCGAGGCCGCGCTGGCTCTTTTGTGGAAATCCGTGGGCCTTGAGCCCGCGCAGACCAGACCGCGCATGCTGGCGGAACTTGTGCGGCTTTGGCTGGAGTCGGGCGCTGCCGCCGTGCTCAAGGCCTGCGCAGCGCAGCGGGAAGAGTGAGCCCCCTGCCGATGTTGATCATGCGCGCCGCGCGCCGCCAGGGCTGCCGCAGAAGATGCGTCAGCGCTGCCTTGGCTGAAAAGCGCCTGCGCGAGATCGGCTTGCCGCAGGGTCAGGGCTGGGAGTCGGGCCCGCGCAGCACAAAAAGCCTGGCGGCCAGAGCTTCCAGCACGCGGCTCGGGGTGACGCCGTAGCGCAGGGCCTCCTGCGCTTCCGCCAGCCAGTGGCCGCAGACGGCGCGGCCGCGCGCGTCCAGGGTTGCCAGGGCCGCGTCCAGGGGGCGCTCCGCCTCCCCGGCCAGCACCCGGGCCAGGGCTTTCTGGCAGCAGAGCAGCAAACGCCCGGCCAGGGCCGCGTCGACAGCGCCTCTGGCGGAAACGCGATCCAGAAAGCCGCGCCCCTCGCGCAAAAAAACAGCCAGGGCGTCTTCCCAGGGGGCCAGGCTTGCGTCCTGCGCGCGGCTGTCCGGCCAGGGCAGGGTCAGGCAGAAAGAGCGGGAAACCAGGGTGGGCAGCAGTTGCTCGCGCTGCGGCGCCAGCAGCACGAAAAGCGTGGAGGGCGAGGGTTCTTCGAGGGTTTTGAGCAGGGCGTTGGCCGCCTCATCGCGGGTCAGGCTCAGCCCCATGAGCAGCACCACCCTGCGCCCGGCGCCGTGCGGCGCGTCGCGCAAACGGCTTTTCAGCTCGCGCACCCGCTGCATGTTGAAAGCCCGCACCAGCCCGGGATTTTCCTCATCCTCGCGGTTGCCGATGCGCCCGTCATAGGCGCAGAGATCCAGATATTCGCCGGAAGCGATCTGCATACAGATCGCGCAGCTCAGGCAGGGGCTTTGGTTTTCCCGCGCATGGGGACAGTTGCAGCGGCAGGCCCAGTAGCGGGCCAGATCCAGGCGCTGTTCCTCGCAGCCGCCTTCCAGCAGGAGCACCTGGGGCGGCGCGTCGCCCAGACGGTCCAGAGCGCCCTTGAGGCGGTCAAAAGCCGCGTGGGCAATGGCGGGAAGCAAGGCCTGATCCATAGAAAACCCTAAGAGCAGATTACCTTTGACTTTTTATGAAAGTCAAAGGTGGCATTCAGGCGAAAAACGCGGTTTTCGCCTGAATGTACGCCGCGTTGCGGCGGCTGCCGCTTTCGCGTCAGCAGAGCATTTTCAAAGTGAAAATGCTCTAAGAGCCGGATGCGGCAGGGCAGGCCAATATGTGCGCCCGGCCGCGCCGCGCGGAGGTAACGCGCCCCGTTCAGCGGACAATGGTCTGTTGGCGATCCGCGCCCACGGAAAGCAGGGAAACCTTGACGCCCGTCAGTTCTTCAATGCGCCGCACATAGGTCTGCACCGCAACCGGCAGATCCGCAAACGACGCACATTGGGAAATGTCTTCCTCAAAGCCGGGCAGTTCCTCATACACGGGCGTGACGCGTTCCAGCGCGCCTTCTTCCTGCGGGAGGTATGCAACGCGCCGCCCCTGGCAGTCGTAGGCCACGCAGATCCGCAGGGCGGGCAGGTTGCGGAGCACGTCCAGCTTGGTGAGGGCAATGTCCGTGAGCCCGTTGAGGCGCACGGTTTCGCGCAGGATCACGGCGTCCAGCCAGCCGCAGCGGCGCGGGCGGCCCGTGGTGGCTCCGAATTCGTGGCCGTTGCTGCGCAGATAGCTGCCCGTGTCGTCCAGCAGTTCCGTGGGGAAGGGGCCGGAGCCCACGCGGGTGGTATAGGCCTTGACGATGCCCACAATCCGGTCGAGCCTGGAGGGCGCGACGCCGCTGCCCGCCGAGGCGTTGCCCGCCACGGTGTTGGAAGAGGTCACAAAGGGGTAGGTGCCGTGATCAATGTCCAGGTGAATGCCCTGCGCGCCCTCGAAAAGCACGTCCCCGCCGTCGTTCACGGCCTCATGGATGCGGCTTTCCACGTCCGTGAGATAGGGAATCAGGCGCGGAGCCAGTTGCAGCAACTCGTCACAGACCGCAGCTTCATCCAGCGTGTCGTATTTGTACAGCTCGCGCAGCAGCACGTTTTTTTCCAGCAGGGCGTGACGCACTTTTTGGCGCACCAGCTCGGGATTGTCCAGATCCCCGGCGCGCAGGCCCACGCGGGCGGCCTTGTCCTCGTAGCAGGGGCCGATGCCCCGGCCGGTAGTGCCGATCTTGTGCCCGGCGCGCTTGGCTTCGCGGGCTTTGTCCAGGCTTTTGTGATAGGGCATGATCAGATGCGCCTTTTTGCTGATGCCCAGTCGCGCGGGCGAAACGTCAATGCCCCTGGCCTTCAGGTGGTCCACCTCGCGCAGGAAAACTTCGGGGTCCAGCACCACGCCGTTGCCGATCAGGCAGATCTTGCCTTCGTGCAGAATGCCGGAAGGAATCAGGTGAAGAATGGTCTCCTCGCCCTTGACCCTGATGGTGTGCCCGGCATTGTTGCCGCCCTGAAAGCGCACAATGACCCGGCTTTGGGCGCTGAGCATGTCCACGATCTTGCCCTTGCCCTCGTCTCCCCACTGTGCGCCGATGATAACCGTGTTTGCCATGACTGTTCCTGTCTGAAAGTCCGGCCGTAAAAGCGGCCTGTTGTCGTACAGCAGCAAGCGTCCGTGGCGCGCGGCTGCGCGCGGGAAAAGATCGCCGCGCAAAGGCGGATCAGGGGACGCAAGATCTTGATAGTATCTACCCCGGATGGCCAGGCAAGTCAAATGCCTGATCTGTGCTGCCGTGCCGCAGTCGCGGCCAATCCGGCGCTCTGGGCGCGGGAAGGGGCAGGGGAGTCAGCGATCCGAATCCGGGGCGGGCTTGACGCTTTTGAAAGGCAGCACACGGCAGCGCCGGGAGAGACTCTCGGGCCGCTCCTGAGCGCGGTCCGCGTTTTCCAGGGCAAAGCCGGGCACGAGATTGTCCACAGCGTCGGCAGGAGGCTCCCCGCGCAATTGGGTCTGCCGCGACCAATAGTAATTGAAAAGCTGGTTTTTCCAGCGCTTGGCCTGGATCAGCGAAAAAATCAACGCCGCTTCTTCCCAGCGCTTGGTGGGTTCAAAGCGGGCCGAGGCCGTGGCGTATTTGCTCCACAGCGACATGAGCGAGGCTTCGTCTATGGCGTCCAGTTGGCGCGCCAGCCGGGCGAGCAGTTTTTCCATGTAACCTCCGGGTTCCCGTCGCCGACCTATGTATGTCGTTGCGCCGGCTTCGTCAACGCGCAAGTGCGTCAGCCCTGCCCCGGGCAAGAGCGGCTCTGGCCCTGAGAAAGCTTTTGTGCTAGGGAATGCCTTCCACGACCGCGCGGCAGGCGGCGCAAACGTCGTTGACATAGAGCGTTTTGCTCATGAAATGAGCCAAACGCTCTGACAGGGCGAAGCCATGTCCGCCGCGAGCGTCAGCCGTTGGCGGCTGTGCCGCCTTACGGATGACGACAGCAGAGACAGGCGCAGGCGAAATGTACTTTCGCCGTTAAGCGCCGGAGCGAGCGTTTCAAAAGCAATATGCTCTAGTACCGGAGGCAGCATGTCGGATCTCAAGGCCATGTACAGCACCGTCCACAAGGACGCTTTCCCGGAAACCATGACCATCATCCTGGGCGAGGAAAAGCTCGTTTATGAGAAGCGCGTCTGGACGCTGGAGCAGGAAGAAAAAGGCCTGCGCTACGGCGAAAATCCGGATCAGCCCGCCGCGCTCTATGCCCTCAGGCAAGGTTCCCTCTCCTGCGGCGGCCTGACCTGGCGCGGCCCGGGCAACGGCATTGTCTCGGCGCTCACGGAAAGCCAGATGATCCAGGCGGGCAAACATCCCGGCAAGACCAACCTGACCGACGTGGACAACGGGGCCAATATTCTCCAATATCTCACCGAACGCCCGGCGGCCGTGATTTTGAAGCACAACAACCCCTGCGGCGCGGCCTGGACCCATGACGGCGTCGCCGCCGCGCTTGAGCGGGCCTTCTGGTGCGATCGCATTGCGGCCTTTGGCGGGGCCGTGGTGGTCAACCGGCCTTTCAGCCGCGAAGCCGCCGCAATGGTGGCCGCCAGTTATTTTGAGGTGGTGGCCGCGCCGGCCTTTGAAGAAGGCGCGGTGGAGATCCTCAAGAGCCGCAAGAACCTGCGCATCATGGAACTCCCCGGCCTTGGCCGCCTGGAAGAGCTGACCCGCTCGGCTTTTCTGGACATCAAAAGCCTGGCGGACGGCGGCATTATCGTGCAAAAATCCTTTGTAAACCGCATCCTGGCGGACGCCGACTTTCTGCCTGCCGCGGCCACGGACAAGGAGGGCCTTGAGGTGGTTGCGCGCGCGCCGGACAAGGCCGAACTGGCGGATCTGCGTTTCGCCTGGGCCGTGGAGGCGGGCGTGACGTCCAACTCCGTGATTTTCGCCCGGGACGGCGCCACTCTGGCTATCGGCACCGGCGAGCAGGATCGCGTCGGTTGCGTGGAGCTGGCCGTGCACAAGGCCTATACCAAGTATGCCGACGCCCTGGCGTTCAGGGAGCAGGGGCTTTCGCTGTATGATCTCAAGCAGAAAGCCGCAAATGATGCCTCCCTGGCCGAAATCCTGAGCGCCATAGACGCGCGCGCGCGCGAGGCCCGCGGCGGCCTGATCGGCTCGCGTCTGGTTTCCGACGGGTTTTTTCCTTTCCGGGACGGCGTGGACGCCGCCATTGCCCAGGGCGTCACGGCCATTGCCCAACCCGGCGGCTCGTTGCGCGACGCCGAGGTGATCATGGCCTGCAATGAGGCGCAGCCGCAGGTGGGGATGGTCTTTACCGGCCAGCGATCCTTCAAACATTAGGCAGTCCCCGGCCTGCCACCGGGCAAAAATCTGAATGTCAAGGCAACCTGTTGCGCGTTGCCGATCATGCCAGCCGCGTTCAAGGTATCGCTATGGACAATCCCTGCTGTGCCCCTTCGCCCTTGCCGGCCTCCGTCAACGTGCCCCGGCTCTGCGTGTCCGCCTTGTCCGGGGGCGGCGGCAAGACCCTGTTGTCTCTGGGGCTGGCGCGGGCCCTGGCGGGCATGGGCGTGGCCGTCAAACCTTTCAAGAAAGGGCCGGATTATATTGATGCGGCCTGGTTGTCCCTGGCTGCGCAATGCCCGGCCACCAATCTGGACCCGTACTTTCTGCCGCCGCCGCGCTTGCGCGCGCTGTTCGCGCATGCCGTGAGCGCGGTCGCGCCTGCCCGGGCCGCGCGTCAGACGGGCGCGGACGGCGCGGCCCTGCCACTGGCCCTGGTGGAAGGCAACCGGGGCCTTTTCGACGGGCTGGACGCGGCGGGGTCCTGCTCCACGGCGGAACTTGCGCGGATTCTGGCCTGCCCGATCCTGCTCAGCCTGGACTGCACCAAGATGACCCGCACGGCCGCCGCGCTGGTGCAGGGCATGCTCCATTTCGAGCCGGGTCTTTCCTTCTGCGGCGTGGTGCTCAATCAACTGGGCTCGTCCCGGCATGAGAGCGCGGTGCGCCGCGCGCTGGAGCAATACACGGATCTGCCCGTGCTGGGCGCAGTGCCGCGCCTGCCGGAAAATCCCCTGCCGGAACGGCATATGGGCATTGCCTGCCGGGGAGAGACCCTGGCTGAGGATGCCGGGCGCATCCTGGACAGCCTCGCGGATCTGGCGCGCGCGCATGTGGATCTTGCGGCCGTGCTGGCCGCGGCCCGGGCGGCCCCGCCGCTGCCGGTGGAAGGGCCTTTCTGGCCCGGGCAGGAGGCCGGGGCGGTCGCGTCCCTGCAGGTGGCAAGGCCGCACAATGAAAGCAGCGCACTGACCAGCGCCGCGGCAACGGCTGCGCAAACGTCGCGGCACGCGGTCGCCGCCGCGACAGCCGGGCCGCGCATCGGCTATGTGCGCGACGCGGCGCTCTGGTTTTACTATCAGGAAAATCTGGAGGCCCTTTCCCGCGCAGGGGCCGAACTGCTATGTCTTTCCCTGCTGGATCACGGCGCGCCCTGGCCCGAACTGGACGGCCTCTACCTCGGAGGCGGCTTCCCCGAGGACAGCGCGCCGGAGTTGAGCCGCTCCCGGCATCTGACCGCGCTGCGCGGCCTCGCCAACGCAGGCGCGCCCGTTTATGCCGAGTGCGGCGGTTTCATGCTTCTGGCCCAAGGCATTGAACGCGAAGGGAGACTCTGGCCCATGAGCGGCGTTTTTCCGGTCACAGCCTGCTTTTGCCCCAAACCGCAGGGCCTGGGCTATGTGCGCGGCAGGGTGGCGCGGGAGAACCCGTATTTCCCTCAAGGCCTGGAAGTGCGCGGGCATGAGTTTCATTACTCGCGCTGCCACTGGAGCGGAGAAGCCCCGCTCTGCGCCCTGGATCTGGAGCGCGGCAAAGGCATGGGCCAGATGGCGGGAAGGTGCCGCGACGCCCTGATTCATAAGCGCGTCTGGGCCGGCTACACGCATATTTTTGCTCCGGCAACGCCCTGCTGGGCCCATAACTTCGTGCTCGCGGCCCGGCGTTTCAGGGAGGAACAGGCAGCCGCGCGAGGGGGGAGCCGCCTTGAGTGAGACAGCGCGCGTTTCCGTGATTATCCCGGTCTGGAATCTCTGGAAGATGACCGCGGCATGTCTGCAATCCCTGGCCGGGCACACGCCCGCGGGCTTGGTGGAAGTGCTGGCGGTGGACAACGGCTCCGACGACGCCACGCTGACCGAACTGGAGCCGTTGGGCCGGGCTCTCTGGGGCGGGGCCTTCCGCCGCGTGCGCCTGCCAGAAAACCTGGGCTTCGCCAAAGCCTGCAATGCCGGGGCCCGCGTCGCCACGGCGGATCTGCTCTTTTTTCTGAATAACGACACCACCCTGACCCCGGGTTGGCTTGACCCCCTGATCCGGCTTTTTGACGATCCCGCCCTGGGCGCGGCCGGGCCCCTGCTGCTCTATCCCGACGGCACTGTGCAGCACTGCGGCATTTATCTTACGCCTTTTCTGCGCGTGGGGCATCTTTACGAGCACTTTCCAGGCGCTCATCCCGTGCCCCGCAAGGCGCGGCCCTTGCAGGCCATCACCGGCGCGGCCATGATGCTGCGGCGAACGGTTTTTCAGGATTGCGGCGGCTTTTGCGAGGAATATCTCAACGGCTTTGAAGACCTGGACCTCTGTTGCAGCTTGCGCCACAAGGGGCTCAAAGTGGCCGTGGCCGGACAAAGCGTGGTGTATCATCATGCCAGCCAGACGCCCGGCCGCTTTGAGAACGACACGCGGAACGGCGGCCTGCTTCTGCGGCGCTGGGGGCAAAGTCTGCGCCCGGACCTGCACTATCTGGCGGCGCTTGACAAGTACCGTATGTGCATCGGGCCTTCGCTCTCCTGCTGGACGGCGCTGAGCGAGAGCCGGGAACAGGCGTTGAACGCCGCCTGCGCGGGCAGGGAGTTTGACGAAGCCGCCTGCCGGGCCCTGCTGGAGCAGGAGCCGCTGTGGCTCGGCGGCCGTTTGCTGCTGATGCAACGGCTGGAAGAGCAGGGGCAAAGGCCCGCGGCCCTGGCTGCGGGCATGGCGGCCCTGCGCTTTTTCCCCCAGGTTGCGATCCAGAGCCGGGTTTTGCGGCTGGCCCGCAAGGAGGGCTGGCACGACGCCCTGCCGTCCTTGATCCGCAACGTGCAGACGGAGTTGGAAGACAATGCCGATCGCTACCGGCCCCGGGTGCTGGAGGCCCGCCGCAGAGCGTATGCCGGGGGCGACATGGCGCTGGCCGGGCTGCTCAACGCCTGGCTTGCGCGCTACGGGGCCGGGAAGGCGCAGGGGCTGTGAACGTGGATTCCCCCGCGCCCTCCCGGGCATTGCGGCGGGTTATGCCGAAATGCGCCGACGCCCCCAAAAACAGGCTCCAGAGCATTCTTTGATTGAAAATATCCATTTTCAATCACTGCGCTGCCGTCATTTCGCGTCCAGAACGCGCTATTCCTGTGTGAAACGATACAAGCGCACGGCCAGGGGCTGAATATCGCGGCCGCCCATGGCCGAGACCACAAAGGCGTAGTTCCGGCTCTGCCCGGCGGGCGGGCAGGGACCGCGGTAGTGCCTGGTCAGGCCGCCTTCCGGAATGGTGCTTGTGCCGTCATTGGGCCAGGAGCCGCCGCCGAAGAAGTTCTCCTGATCCCCGTATTCCACGAGACGCACGTCAAAATGCGTCGTGCCCGCAGGAATGCCGGAGATCTGGATCTCAGGCGAGATGCGCGAGCAACGGTGTACATCGCGCAGGCTTACGGATATGGTCATGCCGTCTTGCGCGCCGTCGGCATCGTCCTTTGCGGCGCAGGCAGACAAAAGCAGAGCCGCCAGGAACACGGGCAGCATGGCCCTTGCGGCTCCACCGGATATGCGTAAAAACATCTGAGGCCTCCATGAGCAATTGCTTTCTTCAGCTTTTGAAAGGTATAACCAATAGTCATGGCTAAGACAACAACCATCAGGAGTCGTTTATGTCAATTCTTGCCGACAGCGTGAGCGGGTATCTGGGGCATGCTTCCTGGATACGCCGCATGTTCGAGGCCGGCGGTCAGCTCAAAGCGCGCTTCGGCGCGGAAAACGTCTATGACTTCAGCCTGGGCAACCCCGATTTGCCCGCGCCCGCCGCGGTGGCCCGGGGATTGCGCGCCTTCGCCGAGCACGCGGAAGAGCCCTTTGCCTTCGGCTACATGCCGAACGGCGGCTATCCATGGGCACGCGAAAAACTGGCTGCCCACCTCAGCGCGGAGCAGGGCGTCAGGCTCACCGCCGACGACGTGCTCCTGAGCTGCGGCGCGGCCGGAGGGCTGAACGCCTTTTTGCGCGCCGTGCTCAATCCCGGCGAGGAAATGATCAGTTTCGCGCCCTACTTTGTGGAATACGGCTTTTATGTGGCCAATCACGGCGGCTCCTTCAAGGCCGTCATGAGCAAAAAGGATACCTTTGCCCCGGATCTCATCGCTCTGGAAGAAGCTCTTACCGAGAAAACGCGGGTGGTGCTGATCAACTCGCCGCACAACCCCACGGGCGTGATTTACAGCCGCAAGGATCTCATTGCGCTGGCCAATCTGCTGGAGAACAAAAGTCAGGAATACGGGCGGCCCATCTGGCTCGTGGCCGACGAACCCTACCGCTTTCTGGCCTATGACGGGGCCGAAGTGCCCTCAGTGCTGCCGCTCTACCCCTATGCCGCAGTCATCAGCTCCTTTTCCAAAAACATGTCCCTGCCCGGCGAGCGCGTGGGCTATGTGGCCCTCTCCCCCCGTTTGCAGGAAAAAGCCGAGCTCATGGCCGGTCTGACCCTCGCCAACCGCATCCTGGGCTTTGTGAACCCGCCGGTGGTGGGCCAGCATCTCATGGCCGCGGCCCTGGGCAGTCAGGTGGATTTGTCGATTTACGCGGCCCGGCGCGCTGCCATGGGCGAGGTGCTCAAAAACGCGGGCTATGAATTTCAGATGCCTGCCGGAGCGTTTTATTTCTTCCCCAAAGCCCCGGGCGGCGACGACGTGGCTTTTGTCAACGCGCTTCTGGAAGAGCGCGTGCTGGCCGTGCCCGGCTCGGGCTTTGGCTGCCCGGGCTACTTCCGGCTGGCCTTCTGTGTGGAGGAACGGGTAATACGCAACGCGGCCGACGGTTTTGCCAGGGCCCGTGCGGCCTGCAACTAGAGCATTTTCTCTTTGAAAACGCTCTGCTGACGCGAAAGCGGCAGCCGCCGCAACGCGGCGTACATTCAGGCGAAAACCGCGTTTTTCGCCTGAATGCCACCTTTGACTTTCATAAAAAGTCAAAGGTAATCTGCTCTAGGGTCAGCCCTCATTAGAGCATTTTGCTTTTGAAATTATTCAATTTCAAAAGCAAAATGCTCTAGAAGCCGCACTTGTCTTTGATGGCCGCGATCTTTTCTTCCAGCCCGGCCATTTCCTCCAGCAACTCCTCGCCGCGGCGCTTGCATTCCTCAAAACGCTTGAGCAGTTCGCCGGAACGGCTGTGATCCGCATAGACGGCCGGGTCTGCCAACTGGCCTTCCACGTCCGACTGTTCTTGCAGCACGCGGGCCAGTTCTTCCTCCAGGGCCGCGGACCTGCTTTGCAGGGGCTTGAGCTCCTTGTGCAAGGCATTGCGTTTTTCCGCCTGCTGACGCTTGAGGCGCTTCTGATCCTCGCGGGAAAGCGGCCGGACCACGGGCGCGGTCGTTTTGGCGGCGCCCGCGCCCCCAGGCTTGCCTTTGTGCGCCTGCGGCGCGGCGGCCATGCCGGGGCGCGCGCCGTCCGCGACCGGCTGCGCCCGGCGCGCCGCATCATAGGCCTTGAAATCCGCATAGGCGGTCAGCCCGGCGCTGTTCAGCTCCCAGGCTTCCGCTCCCACCTGCGAGAGCAGCCAGCGGTCATGCGCCACCATCAGGAGCGTGCCGGTAAATTTTTGCAGAGCCGCCACCAGGGCCTCGCGACTTTCCAAATCCAGATGGTTGGTGGGCTCGTCCAAAAGCAGAAAATTGCAGCGCTTCAAAAACAGGCTGGCCAGCACCAGGCGGCTTTTTTCGCCGCCGGACAGGGCGCTGACCTGGCGGTCGAAATACTCCTGACCCAGCAGAAAGAGCCCGAGCACGCTCATCAGCTCCTCTTCCGTGGTGCGCGGATCGGAAAGGCGGCGGATCTCGCCCAGCACCGTGGTATCCGGGCGCAGGGTTTCCATCTGGTGCTGGGTGTAATAGCCCAGGCGCATCTGGGAAGCCGCGACCAGATTGCCGCCGCAGCGTTCCAGCTGCCCGGCCAGCAGCTTGAGCAGGGTGGACTTGCCGCAGCCGTTATGGCCCACCAGGGCCACGCGCTGGCCGCGATACAGCGTGAAGGTCAGGGGCGGCCACATGGTTTTGCCGTCCGGGAAATGAAAGGCAAGATCAGCCACGGCCAGCACGATTTTTTCCGAGTGCGGGGCCTCGGGCCAGGAAAAACTGAGTTCCTTGCGTTTGGGCTCGGGCCGGTAGTCCTCCAGTTCCTTTTCCAGCTTTTTGGCCATCTTCTGCCGCGATCCGGCCTGCCGGGCCTTGGTGGCCTTGGCCCGGAAGCGCTCCACAAAGGCCATTTTGCGGTTCAGCTCGTCCTGCAGGGCGCGGGCCTCGCGCTCGCGCTGGGCATTGTATTCCTCCTGCAAGGTCAGAAACTGCGTGTAGGTCGCCTTGCGGAACACAGGCCGGGACAGGCCCAGATACAGCACATGGCTGCCCACAGTATCCATGAACAGGCGGTCATGGGCCACAAAAACCAGCGCGCCCTTGAAATCCAGCAAAAAAGTCTCAAGCCATTCCACGGCTTCCATGTCCAGATGGTTGGTAGGCTCATCCAGCAAGAGCACATCGGCCCCGGCCGTGAGCACGCGCGCCAGTTTGGCCCGCTCCCGCCAGCCGCCCGAGAGGCTGCGCAGGGGGCGCGCCCACTTGTCCTCGGCAAAGCCCAGGCCCGTCAGCACGGCCTTGGCCCGGTGCTCGGGATTGTAGCCGTACATGGCCTCCAGTTCGGCCTGACGGTGCATGAGCTGGGTCAGCAGGGCTTCGTCCCTGCGGGCCGCGGCTTGTTCCCACTCGGCCCAGAAGTCATTCCAGTCATGCACCACGTCCAGCACATAGTGCAGCAGCGGCGTGTCCAGAGCTTCTTCGGAAAGTTCCTGCTCCACATAGCCCAGGCGGCAGCCTTTGGGCAGGATCACGCGGCCGCCGTCAGGGGCCTCCACCCCGGCCAGCAGGCGCAGCAGAGTGGATTTGCCCGTGCCGTTGGGCCCGCAGACGCACAAGCGCACGCCGGAATCCACCTCCAGCGAAAAATTGCTGAAAATGTCGCGCCCGCCAAAGGATTTGGACAATCCCTGAATGGTAATCTTCACAGCCAGCCCTCGCGGCGATAGCCCTGCACGGCCTCGGCCATGCCCTGTTCCAGACTCACGGCAGGCGCGTAGCCCAGTTCCCGCCGGATGCGGGAAGCGTCGCACAGCCAGCCCGGCTGGCGGGCCTCACGGTATTTGTCCAGGTTCCAGGCCGGGGCGCGAGCCGGCGCTTTCCCCCTGAAGCGGGACAGAAAAGCATGGCGGGCAAGCCCCAGGGCCGTGGAGGCGGCCGCGGTCACGGCCATGATCGGCAGGGGCATGCGGATCACGCGCACTCCCCGGCCCTTTCCGGGAGCCGCGCCGCGCCCCAGGGCCGCGCCCATGGCCCGGCAAAATTGTTCCATGCTGTACTCGGCCCCGTCGTTCACATAGTAGACGCCGCGCGCCGCATCAGCACAGCAGCGCAGCACGGCCTGGGCCATGTCCCGCGCATGCACCACGGAAACGGGAAAGTCGCGAAACGCGCCCGGGCTCACTGCCCAGCCCTTTTGCACGCCCTTGAAAACCGGCAGCAGCCCCTTGTCGCCGGAGCCATAGATGATCGGCGGCCGCACGATCACGAGCCGCTCTCCCAAAGCGCGGGCCAGAATCTGCTCGCTCAAGAGCTTGGACCAGCCGTAGGCTGAAACCGGCGCGGGCGGCATGGCCTCCGTGACGCCCGGCGACATGGCCGAGGGCCCGGCGGCAGCCAGGCTGGAGACCAGCACAAAGCGGCCGGGACTGGCCTGGCCCCTGGCCTTCAGGCTGCTCAGAGCCCCGGCCAGGGTGAACGCGGCCAGAGCGTTGGCCCGCAGAAAATCCTGCCAGGAGAGGCCGAAGAGCAAGGCGGCCATGTGGATGACCAGATCCTGCCCGGCCAGAGCCTGCTCAAGCCCCTGGCCGTTGCCCAGATCCCCACGGACAGTTTGCACGCCCGCGGGCAGATGCGCCGCGCGCGAGGAGGCCCGCGTCAGGCAGGTCACCTGCGCGCCCGCATCCACAAGACGCGGCAGCAGGTGGCGGCCCACAAAACCCGTGCCGCCGGTGACCAGCGCTTTTTTGCCGTCAAGCCGCGGCAGCCGCGACAAAAGGGCCGGGCCAACGTCGCTCATGCGCTGATCTCCCTGCGATAGATGCGGTAGCGTTTGGTGATCCGGCCGGAAAAATCCTCGATCAGATCATTGACCGCCACATTGTCCTCCAGCACCCAGGAACCTTCCACCCACTGAAAATCAGGATTTCTGCGCGCCTTTTCAAGCATGAAGTCCAAAAGCAGCAGGGGCAGACCCATGAGCCGGAATTCCTCCTTGATCCCGAAGAGGATGATACGGTAGCCGCCGCGTATCTCGGCGCGCGCCTGCCACCAGTGCCAGAGCGCGGTCAGGCCAAGTTTGCCGTTGAGGCGCTTGAGCAGCGGGTTCATGTCAGGCAGGGCGACCATCCCGGCAGCCGGTTGGCCGTTGTGAAAAAAGAGCACGAAAAATTCCGGGTCCAGCACGCCCTTGAGCTCTTTGACATGGTGCTCTGCCTCGGCTTCGGAAAGCGGCGAGAAGCCCCAGTTTTTGGCCCAGGATGAGCGGTAGATGCCGAGCATGATTCGGATATCCTGTGCCAGAGTTGCCTTGCTGGAAGTCCGGCAGGTAAAGCGGCCCTGCTCTTTCAGCCGGGCCACTTCGGCACTGAGCCAGTCCGGCAGGCAGAAACGCTCGCGCTCAATGAGGTAGGCAAAAAGGTCCTGCTCCTTGCGCAGATGCCAGCCTTCCAGCAGTTCCGCGTAATACGGCGGATTCCAGGGCATCATGATCACAGGCGGCAGCTCGAAACCGTGCACCAGCAGGCCGCAAATGTAATTGGCCGAGGGATTCAGCGGCCCGCGCATGAAGGTCATGCCCTCCTGCGCCAGCGTGCGGCGCGCCGCGTCGAGCAGGGCATGGGCCGCTTCCCGGTCGTTCTGGCATTCAAAAAAGCCGAATGCCCCGCAGGATTCGCCGGCATAGGCGTTGTATTTCTCGTCCACAATGGCCGCAATGCGGCCCACGGGCCTGCCGTCGCGCAGCGCCAGAAAAAGCTCGCGCCGGGCCGTGTCCCAGAAAGGGTGCGCGCCCGGCGTGAGCAATTCGCGCTCCTGGCTCTTGATGGGCGGCACCCAGAGGGGCTCGCCCGCGTGGATCAGCCAGGGCAGATCCACAAAACTGCTCAGCTCCTGCTCGGAGCGCGCCGGAATAATCGTAACGGGCATGTTCTGAAAATGTATTTGTTGGTTGCAGAGCAAGGAAGGCAAACCGAAAACGCGGGCGGCGCATGGGCTTTTGCCCCGCCGCGTCGCCGCGCAAGAACGTCACACCGCCAGAGTCCCGCGCAGATCCTCAAGACGTTGGATGCCGAGCCGCTCGCAGGCTGCGGGCAGTTCGGCCGCCAGGGCAAAGGCGCAATCCGGCCGCATGAAATTGCCTGTGCCCACCTGCACGGCGTGCGCGCCTGCCAGAATAAACTCCAGCGCGTCTTCCGCGCTGACGATGCCGCCCACGCCCACGACCGGAATCTTGACGGCCCGCGCCACCTGCCAGACGCAGCGCAGGGCCACGGGCTTGATGGCCGGACCGGAAAGCCCCCCCAGCACATTGGCCAGGGCCGGACGACGGTTTTTCAAGTCCACGGCCAGGCCCAAAAGCGTATTGATGCACGAAATGCTGTCCGCGCCCGCATCCTCGACGCTGCGCGCCATGAGCGCGATGTCCGTGACGTTGGGGGAAAGCTTGACCATCACATGACTGCGCGGCGCGGCCTTGCGCACCGCCGCGGTCACGGCCGCGGCCAGCCTGGGATCCTGGCCGAAAAGCACCCCGCCCTGCTTCACATTGGGGCAGGAAACATTGATCTCCAGAGCGGCCACGCCTTCCTCGGCTTCAAGCCGGGCGGCCAGTTCCCCGAATTCCTCCGGGGACGCGGCATAGAGATTGGCGATGATCGGCACATCCCGCCAGGGTAGATTGGGCAGCTTTTCCCGGCAGAAGGCCTCTACCCCGTCATTCTGCAAACCCACGGCATTGAGCATGCCCGCCGTGGTTTCCGCAATGCGCGGGCAGGGGTTGCCCTCGCGCGGCTTGAGCGAGAGGCCTTTGACCACAATGCCGCCCAGGCTCGCCAAATCCCCGTAGGACGCGAATTCCAGGCCGTAGCCGAAGGTGCCCGAGGCTGTGAGCACCGGATTTTTTAATCTGAGATCGCGGGATTGCCCTTTGAGGGTGACGGAAAGATCCATGCTGTCCTGACCATCCGGCTGGTGTAAAAAGATGAATTCTGTTCCCTGGCGGAAAAGAAGCCCCTGCGGGACAGGGCCGGCGCCCGGAGCCCTGGACTGCAAAGGCTTGCGGGCCGTCCGGGCGGCACAAGACGCTTTTTACAATTCAATATGTTCGGCCCAGAACACAGGGCCCTGATTGCAGGTCTGGACCAGCCCCCCGCGCCTGGAGGGCACGGGCCAGGCCTGCGTTGTTCTGACCACGCAGCCCAGGCAGGCTCCCACGCCGCAGGCCATGCGGTTTTCAAGCGAAAGTTGGGTGCGCACGTTCAGTTCCCTGGCGAATTTGTGCACGGTGCGCAGAAAGGGCAGGGGCCCGCAGGCCAGCACCAGACCTTTCTGCTCCGCATATTCGCGCATCCGCTCCTGCAACGAAAAAATGAAGTTGTCCAGATCGCCGGGCGTATGTTCCCTCAGGCTGTCCAGGGGCACATGCTCGTTGATGCTGTCCACCGGGTAACAACTGATGGGCTCGCGGTGGCCGAAAAGCATGGTCACATTCCAGGGCTTGGGATGCTCGTTGACGTAGCCCACAAAAGGCACGATGCCCATTCCCCCTGCCAGCAGCAGGGTGGGCGTGTCCGGCTCCACGGCAAAACCGTTGCCCAGAGGACCCCAGGCCTGTACCGTGTCGCCTGCCTTGAGCCCGGCCATGCGCCGGGTGCCCTTGCCCTGGACCTGAAAAAAGCAGATCAGATGCCGGGCGGTCATGTGACAGATGCCCAGAGGCCGGGCCCAGGGAATTTCCAGGCCGAAGGACGTGGGGCGGAGCATGACAAACTGGCCCGGACGCCAGCTCTCCCATTGGGGATGGGTCAGGCGCAGGGCAAAGAAACGGCTTTCCTGGCCGGTCTGGCCGAAAGGCACCAGATCCAGCACTGTGAGCCGACAGGAACGTGGCTGAGACATATCCGTAGTATAGAGAGAGTTGCCTGGCCGGTCAACCGGGGAAAGGCCGACGCATCTCATTAGAGTATTTTTAGAGCATTTTCTCTTTGAAAATGCTCTGCTGACGCGAAAGCGGCAGCCGCCGCAACGCGGCGTACATTCAGGCGAAAACCGCGTTTTTCGCCTGAATGCCACCTTTGACTTTCATAAAAAGTCAAAGGTAATCTGCTCTAAAGAGAAAATGCTCTAGGGCGCGAAAATTCCGGCGCGCCGGACGACAGTATCCCGGGCCGCACGCATACACGCTTGCGGCCCGGGATACATAAGACGACTGCGGCTGATGTGCTCAGCCCGCAGCGCAACGGCCGTTCAACGGCCGTGGGGCGTTACTGCCACATTTTTTTGAGTTGGGCGTCAGTGACGCCAAGACGGTGCATGCACATCACAAAATAGGAGTCCCAGAGCGGGTTGGTGGAAGTATAGATGCCGGGGCCGTTCATGGCCGTGGCTTCTTCCTGGCATTGCACTTTGGCGCGCTGGGCCTCCTGCTCCTCGAAGGTCAGGGGTTCATGATGGCGGTATTGCGACGCGCACGCGGCAAGGGCTGAGACGCACAGCGCGGCGGCCAGGAATAATCCTGTGAATCGTTTCATTGTTTGCTCCGAATAAAGTTGAAAAGCCGCACGGGCAGAATACCGGTGCGGCTTTCAGGGTTAAAGGATACGGTTTGGCCCGGTTTGCCGCATGGGTTTTGCGTTCAATTCCCCTGCGGCGCTGATCTGTTACCGGGCTGCGGCCGGTTCAGATTCCCGTTGGGGGCTGAAGCGGCCGGAAGGGCAGTGCATCATAAGCCTGCCCTAATATGCATGATCGTCCTCAAGTTCCCGGGCCGTCACCGGCTGAGAGAATATCCGGTAGGTCCAGAACTGGTAGATCAGAACAAGAGGCACCATGACCACTGCCACGCCGAGCATGATCTTGAGAGTCAGCGGGCTGGAAGAGCCGTTGAAGGCCGTCACCGTGGCCGCCGGGTCCAGGGAGGAGATGATCATGCCCGGGTACATGCCCATGACGCCGAAGTACGTCACGCCGATGATGAACAGGGCGCTACAGCCCCAGGCCAGCCAGAGCCTGCCTGCCCGCAGCATGGCGCGCGCGCCCAGCAGGCCCGCCAGGGCCAGCAGCGGCAGCGCGAAGAGCGCCGGCATGGCCAGGTAATTGGCATACAGTTTGGTGTAAAAGGCGGTCATGATCAAAAAGACCACCAGCAGCGCCAGCATGAGCGGCCAGAGCATGGTGGCCGCGGCCAGAGCTCTGGTCTGCAGTTGGCCTCTGCTCTTGATGGCGAGCCAGATGGCCCCGTGCAGGGTGAACATGCAGAGAAAGAACACGCCGCCCGCCAGACCGTAAGGATTGAGCAGCTTGAGCAGATTGCCGTGATAGACGCCCTGCGCGTCCACCGGGATGCCCATGAACAGGTTGGCGAAAGCCACCCCCAGCAGCAGGCAGGGCAGCAGGTTGGCCAGAAAATGCACGCCGTCCCAGAAGGAGCGCCAGGAGGCATGTTCCACCTTGCCGCGGAACTCAAAGGACACGGCGCGGAAAATCAGGGCGAAGAGCAGGATCAGCAGGGGCGCGTAAAGCGCGCTGAACATGAGCGCGTAGGCCGTGGGAAAGGCCGCGAAGGTCACGCCGCCGGCCGCGATCAGCCAGACCTCGTTGCCGTCCCAGAAGGGACCGGCGGCATTGTACATGATCCGGCGGTCGGTCTCGGTTTTGCCGAGGAAGGGCAGCAGCGCGCCCATGCCCAGGTCAAAACCGTCCAGGACGAAATATGCGGCCCAGAGCAGGGCCCAGAGCACAAACCAGGTGGTTTCCAACATGACTATGCCTCCCGGGCGTCGGGGCCCTTGAGCGCGTATTTGCGCAGCAGATAGATATCGAGGATGCCCAGCGCCGAATAAACCAGGATGAAGGCGCCCAGCGAGATGGCCACATTGGAGGCCGGCACCGGGGACACGGCGTCGGTGGTGCGCATGAGCCCGTAGACGATCCAGGGCTGGCGGCCTATTTCGGCCACGGCCCAGCCCAGCATCAGGCCGATGTAGGGCAGGGGTATATTCCAGACCAGGGCTTTCAGGAGCCCCCGGCAGGGCATCTGGCGTTTGCGCTGCAGGGTGGCCGCCAGAGAAAGCAGAAGGAAGAGCATGCCCAGGGCCACCATCAGCCGGAAGGACCAGAACACGGGCGTGACCGGGGGCCGGTCTTCCTTGGGGAAGCTCTTGAGGCCTTTGACCTCGGCGTCGGTGCGATTGTAGGCGATCCAGCTCAAAAGCCCCGGAATGCCCAAGGCCTGGATGCTGTTGCGCTCGTTGTCCGGATCAGGCCAGACCATCAGATAGAAAGGCGCGTTCGTGCCGCTTTCCCAGTGGGATTCCATGGCCGCCAGCTTGGCGGGCTGATGCTCGGCCACGGCTTTGCCCTGCTCGTCGCCGCTGAGCACCAGAACAAGCGTCAGAATCAGGGTCCAGGGCGCAATCATTTTGAAGGAACGGCGGAAAAAATCCGTGTGGGCCTGGTTCCTGTTGCGCAGAAGATGCCAGGCCGAAACCCCGAGCACGAAAAAGCCGCCCAGGGCCCAGGCCGCCAGCACGGTGTGCGCGAACATGCCCCAGGCGTAGCCGTTGAAAACCACCTCCCAGAAATTGGCAAGCTCGGCCCGGCCCGCGGCCTCGTTGATCACATAGCCCACCGGGCGCTGCATGAAGCCGTTGGCCAGGATGATCCACAAGGCGGAAATGTTGCCCGCAAGGGCCACCAGCCAGATACAGAGCAGATGGGTTTTTTTGCCGACCTTGTCCCAGCCGAAATGCCAGATGGCCAGAAAGGTGGATTCCAGAAAAAAAGCCACCGTGGCTTCAATGGCCAGAAGCGAGCCGAAAATATCGCCTACATACTCGGAATAGCGGGACCAGTTGGTGCCGAACTGAAATTCCAGCGTAATGCCGGTCACCACGCCCAAGGTAAAGTTGATGAGGAAAAGTTTGCCCCAGAATTTGGCATGGCGTTTCCATATTTCATCGCCGGTGCGCACGTAGCGGGTTTCCATCCAGGCGATAATTACGGAAAGGCCGAGGGTCAGGGGCACGAAAATAAAATGAAAAAACACGGCCACAGCGAATTGCAGCCGTGAAAGCATCACAACGTCCATTAGGGCCTCCTTACGACTTCGTCTATGGCAGATAGCCTGAAGTTCGTCAAAAAGCAAGCAATAGTTGATATCGAAGGATTCATTTTTCGAGTGAAATTTCTTTCTCAATCATGTAAAAGTAAAATGAACTTTGTAAGACAGTCATCTCAAAGGTGAATCCCTCCTGAGATCGGCTGATCCTTGACGCCGCGCAATACGGCCTTAATGTAACGGGTAATGTTGTAATCCAGGAGGTTCGCTATGGCCGAAGCCGGCAAAAAGACCCGTCAATTTCGCGCTGAAGTACGCAAGGTTCTGCACATCCTGACCAATTCCCTGTACACCAATCGCGAAATCTTTCTGCGCGAGCTCATTTCCAATGCCTCGGACGCGTTGGACAAGCTGCGCTTTCGCATCAGCCGCGGCGAAAAGCCGCGCGATACGGAGCTGCCGCTGGAAATCCGGATCAGCATCGACAAGGATGCCAAAACCCTGACCATCGCCGACACCGGCACAGGCATGACGGCCGAGGAACTGGCCGAAAACCTGGGCACTATCGCCAAGTCCGGTTCCGAGGAATTTCTGGCGGATCTGGCGGCCGAGGCCGAGACGCGCAAGTCCAAAGGCAACGGCACAAGCGGCGGCGAGGCCGAGACGCCGGATGCGGCCAACATCATCGGCCGTTTCGGCGTGGGCTTTTATTCGGTCTTTATGGTGGCCGACAAGGTGGAAGTGACTTCCCGCCCGGCCTTCGGCAAGGACGCCGCGGCCCATGTCTGGACCAGCGACGGCCTGGGCTCCTACAGCATTGCGCCTTCCGACGCAGCCGAGCCCGCACGCGGCACAACGGTCAAAGCGCATCTCAAGGACGACGCCGTGGAATTTCTGGAAAAATTCCGGGTGGAGTCGGCCATCCGCAAACATTCGGCCTTTGTGCCCTTTCCCGTTTTCGTGGACGGGGAGCGGGTCAACACCCAGCCCGCGCTCTGGCGCGAGCCCAAATCCGCAGTCAGCAAGGAGCAATATGACAATTTTTACAAATCCCTGACCTATGACGCCAAGGCCCCCCTGGATGTCCTGCATATCTCGGTGGATGTGCCGGTGCAGTTCAATGCCCTGCTGTTCATCCCGGACAGCGCGCAGGATTTCTTCGGCGCGGATCGCGATTTCTGGGGTCTGGATCTCTATGCCCGGCGGGTGCTCATCCAGAACCGCAACAAAGAGCTGATCCCCGAATACCTGGCCTTTCTCAAGGGCGTGGTGGACACCGAGGATCTGCCCCTCAATATTTCGCGCGAGACGCTCCAGGAAAACGTGCTGCTGCGCAAGATCCATCAGGTCATTGTCAAACAGACCCTGAGCCATCTGGAAAAAACGGCCAGGGACGATGCGGAGCGCTACAATCGTTTCTGGCGGCTGCACGGCAAAGTCTTCAAGCTCGGCTACCACGATTACCCCAATCGCGAGCGGATCAGCGCGCTGCTGCGTTTCAACTCCTCAAGCCTGCCGGAGGCCGAACTGCTGACCAGTCTGGACGAGTATATGTCCCGCGCGCCCCGGAGCCAGAAAACCTTCTGGTATGTGGCCGCGCCCAATCGCGAGGCCGCCAGGCTCAACCCCCACATGGAGCTTTTCCGCAAGAAGGGCATTGAAGTGCTCTATCTTTTCGAGCCGGTGGACGAATTTGTCATGGAAGGCATCGGCAAGTATAAGGAATGGGATTTCAAATCCGTGGAAAGCGCGGCCGATGACGCCCTGAGCGCCTTTGAGGACAAGGAGGGCGAGAGCAGGGAAGCCGCGGCGCCGCTTACCGAAGAGGACAATGCCACCTTTGACGATTTGCTCAGGCGCATGAAAGAGATCCTGGGCGACAGGGTCACTGATGTGCGCGTCTCGCACCGTCTGGCAGACAGCCCGGTCGTGCTGGTTTCCCCTGACGGCGGCCTTTCCTCGTCCATGGAAAAGCTGCTCAAAGTCATGCAGAAGGACGACTCCCTGCCGGTGAAGGTTCTGGAGGTCAACCGCGATCACCCGCTGCTGCGCAGCATGTTGCGGATCTACAAGGCCGATGCGCAGGACAGGACGCTGGCTGAAATGACCCAGGGCCTTTTTGACGCCGCCCTGCTGCTGGATGGCTACCTTAAGGACCCGCAGGCCCTGGCCGCGCGCGCCAACAAGCTGCTGGAAGAAGCCGCGGCCTGGTATACGGAGGTCAGGAAGATATAAAAACCGTGTGAAAAAGTCTTTGCGGGAATCTGCCGCGCAGGGCGTTCGCCAACCGCAGGGGGCATGTTCCAGCGGTTCGCGAACGCCCTTGCGCTTTTTCAAGGGCAGGCTGCCTGAGGTCAGCGCCGCGTCAGTGTCCGGCGTTCTCGTGCGTCCATCCCTGCGGTCGGAAGCGGAAGGAAAGGGGGCGGTACACGGAAATCAGGCACATGGAAAGAATGATTGCCAGTTGCAGCGCGCCTTCCCTCATGCTTTCGGGCAGGATGCAGGCCCGCACGAAACGCAGCGGCCCGTCCAGGTCCCGGGATGCCAGCAGCCCGATCCAGGCGTCGCCCCACGGTCCCCAGAACACGGTGCCCCAGAAGCCCGCGCAGAGGCTGATCATCCATTTGTAGCCGATCCAGGCGAATTTGAAAAAGCCGATGGACGTGCAGGTGGAATAGAACAGGCCGGTGAGCAGGCAGCCTGCCAGCCCGGGCATCACCACCCAGGTATCCACAAAGTGCAGGCATTGGCCCACCAGCGCGGCAAAAGCCGGATCTGCGGACGAAAGTTTCAGAAAACTGAGCGCCTGCATGGAAAGGGCGCCGCCTGCCCAGGCTGTGGCGGCCAGCAGGTGCAGGGCCTTCATGCCTTTGATGATCACATTGTCGTGCGCGCTGAGCCCTTTGCCCTTTGCGCCGTATTTTTTCACCATCTCGTTCAGCATACGCGCCTCTTGCAAACAAACGTCCGCGCGACGTGGCCTGTCCGAATCCGCTCTCAGCCGTGCCGGAACCTGCGCCCGGCTTCACGGCCGCGCCTGCCGCCCCCCTGCCTTTGCGATCCTGCGACCGTGTCCGGGAAGCAGCGATCGTGCCGCCTGCCCGCTACAGTCCGTCCGGCCCGATGAAGATCAAAGGAAGAAGCGGCCTTGTCCCACATGACGCACAAGGCGCAGCACGTCCTCGCCCAGAAACAGCCAGACCGCAGCCACGATGGCGGCCAGAAAGCAATACTCGCCCAGGCTGCCCGTTGAACAGAGCTTCAGTGAAAAGCGTCCTTTGCGGGAAAAGGGCTGCAAGGGCACGCCCTGGGGCGTAAGCATATCCAGGATCACATGCGAGATGCCCCCGAAGCCCACGCCCAGAAGCGCGGCGCGCTCCGCGGGCGGCAGGGGCAAAACCATCCCGGCCAGAAGCAGGGCCAGCCACCAGCCGAACCAGTGCGTCGCGCCCCGGTGGATGCGGTTGAAGACCCGCTGTCGCGCGCGTTTTGAGCCAGCCAGACCGGCCAGGCGCTGATCCAGCACATCAGGCAGCACAGCGCCCACGCAGGCGGCAACAATGCCCGCCGGCGGCAATTGCAGGGCCAGAGCCGCGGCCACGGCCGCGCTTTGATGCGTAAGCCACTTCATAAATCTGCCGGTCGATGCCTGTGCGATATGGACCCTGCTGCTCAGGCCGGAGCGTTCCTTTTCCTGTAACGCTCCGGGCCTGCCGACTGCATTGCGGGGCTGCGACGAGGACAATACAACACAGAAAACTTCACTTTCTGTGTAGCGTTTAAAAGCACTCTGCCCGAAAGTTGCGCAGTACTAGCCGCAGCGTGAAAAGCCGCAGGCCTGGCAGATCAGGCAGCCTTCCTGAAAAAGCAGGGGCTCGTTGCATTCCGGGCAGCGCTGCACCTCCAGATCATTCACGTCGCCCAAACGCTCATCCTTGAGGTAACGTTTTTCCAGCACCCAGGCAATGGCGTCCGGGATGGAAAGCAGCAGGCCCTTCCCCCGGAAGACAGGATGCTCGCCGCCGATCCCCTTGATCTGAGCCACCACGTCGCGCACATGCACGCCCGAGCGCAGGGCCAGGGAGACCAGGCGGCCGATGGCCTCGGCCTTGGCCGTGATCGAGCGGCCGGATTTGCCGATGGTGGCAAAGACCTCAAAGGGCTCGCCGTCCACCTCGTTGACCGTGAGGTACATGGCTCCCAGGCCGGTCTGCACTTTCTGGGTAAAGCCCTGCACAATGTCCGGCCGCTTGCGCACGGAGGAGGCAGGCCTAGCAGCCTCGGGCGCGACGTCGCCGTCCATTTTTTTCTGGCCCTCGCCCGTGGCCAGCACCTGGATGCTCTTGCAGCCGTCGCGGTAGACCGTGACGCCCTTGCAGCCTTCCTTGTAGGCCAGCCAGTAGATGTCGTAGATGTCCTGCTCCGTGGCGCTGTTGGGCAGATTCACGGTCTTGGACACCGCATTGTCCGTATGGCGCTGAAAGGCGGCCTGCATGCGCAGATGCCAGACCGGCTCAATGTCCATGGCGGTCACAAAGACCTTGCGCAGCCTGGCGGGGAGATATTCCATGCTCTTGATGGACCCCCTGGCCACCACGCTGTCCATGAGCTCGTGGCTGAACAGTCCGGCTTCGGTAAGCGCGGCCTCAAAATAGGGGTTCACCTCCACCAGACGCTCGCCATCCAGAATATTGCGGGTGAAACAGAGCGCGAAAAGCGGCTCCACGCCGGACGAGCAGCCAGCAATGATCGACAGCGTGCCCGTGGGCGCAATGGTGGTCACCGTGGCGTTGCGGTAGGGCCCCATCTTTTTTTGCGCGTAGACGGAGGCGGCATAGGCCGGAAAGGGGCCCCGCTCTTTGGCCAGCTCGGCCGAAGCCTTGTGGCCCTCCTCCTGCACAAAGCCCATGAGCCGCTCGGCCAGCGCAATGCCCTGCTCCGAATCATAGGCCACGCCCAGCTCAAAGAGCAGATCCGCAAAGCCCATGACGCCCAGGCCGATCTTGCGGTTCTTGCGCACGGTCTCGCTGATGCGCTCCAGGGGGAAGCGCGAGGCGTCGATCACATTGTCCAGAAAGCGCACGGCAAGATGCGTCACCCGCCTGAGCTCATCCCAGTCAATGCCTTTCTGTGCCGGGTCCACGTCGTCGTTGTGCCCCGGCAGATAAAAGCAGGACAGATTGATAGAGCCCAGATTGCAGGCCTCAAAAGGCAGCAGCGGCTGCTCGCCGCACGGGTTGGTGGATTCAATCTCGCCCTGATCCGGGGTGGGATTGTCGCGATTGATCCTGTCCAGAAAAACAATGCCGGGATCGCCCGACTGCCAGGCTTTTTTGACCAGCATGTCGAAAACGTCGCGCGCGCGCAGGCGCTCCAGAGGCTCGCCGCTGCCCGGCATGCGCAGATCGTACTGCTCGTCGTTTTCCACGGCCTGCATGAATGTTTCGGTCAGGCCCACGGAAAGATTGAAGTTATTGAATTCGCCCTCTTTTTCCTTGGCGCGGATAAACTCAAGGATGTCAGGATGATCCACGCGCAAAATGCCCATATTGGCGCCGCGCCGGGTGCCGCCCTGCTTGATCTGTTCGGTGGCGGTGTTGAAAATGCGCAAAAAGGACACCGGCCCGGAAGCCACGCCGCCGGTGGAACCCACTCTGCTCTCCCTCGGCCTCAGCCGCGAGAAGGAAAAGCCGGTGCCGCCGCCGGACTTGTGAATCATGGCCGCGTACTTCACGGCGTCGAAAATTTCCTCAATGGAGTCGCCCACAGGCAGCACAAAGCAGGCCGAGAGCTGGCCCAGATCCGTGCCCGCATTCATCAGGGTGGGCGAATTGGGCAAAAACTTCCAGTTGGTCATCAGATCGTAAAAATCGCGGGCCAATTCCGCGGGCTCACGGGATGACTTGTCGTATTTGGCCTCTTCCCCGGCAATGGCCGAGGCCACGCGCCAGAAAAGATCGCGCGGGCTTTCCTCTATTTTGCCGTCCGGACTTTTGCGCAGATAGCGTTTTTGCAGCACCACTTCGGTGTTGGGCTTGAGTTGCGGCTGCGGCAGATTTTTGGGCATTGCGATCATCGAAACGTAAACCTTGGGCTTGAAGTTATGTAACAATCCTTCCCCGGACATGGCGCTGCGCGCTCCCGGGTTTAGAGCGTTTTGCTAATGAAATTAGCTAAACGCTCTGGCAGGGCGAAGCCATGCCCGCCGCGTAGGCGCAGGCGAAATTTACTTTCGCCGTTAAGCGCCGGAGCGAGCGTTTCAAAAGCACTATGCTCTAGGGGCAAGACCATGCCCGCTGCCGTCGGACGCGCAAAGAGCGGATCGCCGCCGGCAAAAGTGCGGCAAGGGACATCCCTTGCCGACGCTCTGCCGTTCCCGGGAACGGCATGCGGCTTTATATCCCGAGCGAGGCCGAAAAAAAAGCCCCGCAAGCCCGCATTCTTCGGATAAGGAAGCGGAATCACGGAGAAAAATCCCGTAAAAAATTCGCAAAAATCTGCCGGCTTGCGCGCGGCGCGAATGTTTCATCCGCACCGCGCCCGCCGCAGCCGCGGATATTTTCGCCCTGACCTGCCCCTGGAGCAGGCGCGGCTCAATCCCGCCCGGGCGGCGGCCGCCGGATCACCCGAGCGCGGCTTTTGGCGTCCCGGGGCGCGTTTGACTCCAGCCTGATGGGGAGCAGATCCCCGGAGGCCAGCGTTGCCGCATCCTCCAGCAAAAGCAGGCCCGCTGCCGCGCAGGCATAGCGGGCCTGCCCCGCGAGCCCGGGCACCGCGAAAGGCGCGGAGAGCACGCGGGCCGGTTGCGCGCCCCGTCCTGAGACGCGGAGGGCGGCAGGCAATGCCTGCGCGGACGCTTCAGAGGCAGGCTCCGCGCCCACATCGGGAGCCAGCAGCAAGGGCGCCAGGGAGAGGCCGCTTTTGGCCAGGCCCGCCTGCGCGGACAATCGGCGCAGCCAGTCCGGCGCGCCCATGCCGTCAAATGTAAAGTGGCACCAGGTTCGACCGCCGCTGCCCGCCAGCAGAGGACAGGCGGCCTGGTGCGGGCAGGGAGCAAGGGCTTTCAGACCGCGCTCCAGAGCCAGGGCGCGCAGGCGCATTATTGTCGTGCCGCCCAGGCGCGTGCCCGGTTCCACAAAGAGCAGAGCCGGGGGGGCGGGCAAATCGCCGTTGCCGCGGAGCAACAAAGGGGCCCAGGCGTCCAGCAATCGCTCCAGAGGTTCATCCCGCGGGCTGCCCGGAGATTCCTCTCCCTCCTCCGATCCGCCAAAACGGCGGCCGCTCGGCAGCTCGTTGAGCACATTGGCGGCGCTGATCAGCCAGGGGCGGATGACTGCTCCCGCCTCCCCTTGCAGCCGTGGGCCGCGTTGCGCATCCCGGCCCGCGCCGCGCCCGCCGGAAAGCAGGGGCGCGGCGTGGCGCGCCAGGCTTCCCAGGGGCCCCCGCGCGGTATGCACGGGCCAGGTCTTTTGGCCGAGAATCCGGCCCCAGGCCGTAAACAGCGCCCTGCCCAGCTCCAGGGGCTGAGCCGCGCTGTCCAGGGCCAGCACCCGCACCGGCGCTTCGCGCCACTGGGGCCGGGCCAGCCAGAGCGCCAGGGGCAGGCTCAGCGGGCCCGAGCCCGCATCCAGCAAAAGGGCCTGGCCCCCGGCAAACGCAGGGGCCTGCGGAGCCGGCAGGGGCAGCCCGCGCAGCAGGCGCGTCAGGCGCAGCAGATTCCAGGGCAGAAAATAGTACAGATAGGCGCTGACAAAGGCCGGGGAACTCCAGTAGGGGCGGCGCAGCGCCCCCCGCTCACATGTCAGCAGGCGCGAGAGGGTCGCCACGTCTTCGGGCAGGGAGCGACGATGCGCGGCGCTCAGGGGACGAACCCTGGCCAGTGCTTCAGGCAAGCGCTCAAGGGCCTCGCGCGCGGCAGCGGACAGGGGAGGAAAAAGCGGGAGAACCTGCGCCCAGGCTCCCGGCGCGAGCGCGGGCCGGGCCTGCCCGGAAGGAGCAACCAGGGTCGGCGTCGCGGCGGGCGCTCCGGCTGCCTGCGTTGGCCCGGGGTGCGGCCGGAGCCGGGGAGAGCGCGCATCCCCGGCCCCGAGACGAGGCGTGGAAGCGGAACCGGGCTTGCGCGCTTTGCGCTGCCCGCCAGCGGGGCCTGATTTTTTTGAGGCTCGCGAGCGTTTGCAGGGGGACGAGGCACGGCGTGTCATTCAGGCTCCAAAGCGCATCCCGCGCAGGTACTCTTGTTGAAAATCCGGATCATCCACCAGCGCAAGCAGGCGGGCGCGGGCGCAAAGCTCGGCCAGAGCGTCGCCTCGCCCCGGCTGAAGGGCCAACAAGGCCGCGCCGTCCAGCGCGGCATTGCCCACAGCCCGGATGCGCGGGCCGAGACCGGCAGGCACAAAGCCCAGGGTTTCCAGATGCTGTGGCCGGACATGCTCGCCCAGGGCGCCGGCCAGGCAGAGCGCGGCAAGTTCCGCAGGCCGCACCTTGCCCGCGGCCAGCAATTTCTCCAGCGCCAGGGCAAAGGCCGCCTTGACCTTGAGCAGCACTTCCACATCCCCGGCGGCCAGCCAGAGCCCGCAGGGCAGGTGCAGCCGCGTCCCGGCAGGCCCGCGCGCAAAACCCTCAGCCAGCCTGCGGGCCAGGGGCATGCGCGGGGGAGGCGAGGACGAAGCCGGGAAGCGGCCGCTGCTGTCCAGCAGGCCCAGTTGCAGCAGCACGGCGAGCAGGGAAAGATAGCCTGTGGCGCTGATCCCGCGCACGCCGGGCGCGGCGGCTTCGCCGCTCTGCCGTCTGACGCCCGCTGTGGCGGCCCGGCAGGCAGGACAGGCGCAGGCCGTGCCCGGCTCATGCGCCGGGCCGGGCAGATGCGCCGCAAGACCGAGAGGCGTCAGGCTGAATTCCGTGATCACCTCCGGCCCCGCCAGTTGTCCGCATTCCGGCCCGATGCCCTCCAGGGCGGGCCCCAGGGGCACGCTGGCCAGCACAAGCTCGTCCTTTTCAGTGACCAGGGCCAGCTCGCCGTTGGTGCCCAGATCCGCCAGCACAAAAGGCCGCGGCGTTTCACAGGCCAGCAGGGCCGCAAGGCCCGCGCTCACGTCGCCCCCCACAAACGGGCCGGGCAGCGGCGGAATATAGAGAGGCGGCAATCCGGGCAGATGCACAGTCTCGTGGCCGCTGTGGCTGATGCGGTAGGGCGCGGCGCACAGACCCGCCACATCGCGATCCAGAAAAATGTCGGTCATGGCCGTATTGGCTGCCAGACAAATCCGGGAAACCCTGCCGCCGTCCGCGCCCAGCGCGGTCAGAATCCGGCCCAGCCTTTCGCGCGCCAGCCCGGCCAGCAGCTTGCGGCCTTGCGGCTCGCGGGCCACAGCCAGCCGCGACATGATATCCGCCCCTGCCCCGGCCTGGGGATTCAAAAACTGCCCCTGCGCCGCGTCCTTTCCGAACAGGTCGCCGCGCGGCGCATCCAGCGCCGGAGCGCGCCAGTAGACGGATGTTGTCCCCAGATCCACGGCCAGAACAAGCTCGCGCTCCGCCGCCTGCGGCCCGGGCGCGCCGGGCAAGGCCGCGATCCCGGCATCTTCCGCCAAATCTTCCGCGGGCAATTCCAGCGTAAGCATGCCGCCCGCGACCGCGTCAGGGACTTGACGCCGGCAGGCCAGCCGCCAGCCCAAAGCCAATGCATCGGCGGAAAAGACAGCCTCTTCTGCGGGCAGGGGCGCGGGCGCATCCCGCACAAAGCGCACGCGGCACCTGCCGCAACGGCCAAGCCCCGCGCAGAGGGGCAGAGCCTGCACCTGGCCGGAAAGCCAGATGGCGCGGGCCAGCGTTTCGCCTGAAGAGGCATGGAGTTCGACGGCGCGCGGCAGCGGCGAGCCGGGGACGGCGCGCTCGCGGGCGGCCGGGATCAGGCGCAATTTCATGGTCCCAACCTGCCCCAAAGGCGCGCCCATTGCAAGGCCGGGCTGTGTTACATTTGCCGGCGCTGTGCCCGCGGTCGCACTGTGGCGATTTTGCCCATGCCCTTGTCAACCTGGCCTTTTTTTTGCAATGTGACGGCAGGAGCACCGCGCCCTTGCGCTGCTCCGCACAGGAATCGCAGCAGAACCTCTGAGGCTCATTATGAATAAAGTGCTGGCGCAAGATGAAGTGGACGCCCTGTTGCGCGGGCTTTCCGGCGGCGAGATCGAAAGCGAAGTGGAAGTGCCGGAGGATGAATCCGGCATCGTGGCCTTTGACCTCGCCAATCAGGACCGGATCATCCGGGGCCGCATGCCGGTGCTGGAAATTGTCAACGACCGTTTCGCCCGGCTCTGCACCAATGCCCTGTCCAATGCGGTGCGCAAGCGCGTGGAGCTGAACCCCATTTCCATTGACATGACCAAGTTCGGCGAGTTCATGCGCTCCCTGCCCGTGCCCACCTCCATCAATATCTTCAAGATGGATCCCTTGCGCGGCAATGCGATCATGGTAGTGGATTCGCGCCTGGTCTTTGCCCTGGTGGAAAACGTCTTCGGCGGCGCGGGCTCCCAGCCCAAGATCGAGGGCCGCGAGTTTACCCGCATTGAGCAAGCCGTGGTGGACAAGATCGTCAAGATTGCCCTGGACAATATGGAGGAATCCTGGCGCCCGGTGCATGACGTGAAGCTGGAGCTGGTGCGCAGTGAAATCAACCCTCAGTTCGCGGCCATTGTGCCGCCCAGCGACGTGGTGGTGGTGATCACCTTTGAAGTGGAGCTGGACACGGCTTTGGGCTCCATGATCGTCTGCCTGCCCTATGCCACCATCGAGCCCATCCGCTCCAAACTGCACGCCAGCTTTCAGACCGAGCGTCTGGAGGTGGACCATGCCTGGGTGGCGCGCCTCAAGGAACGGCTCCTGGAAACGCCGGTGGAACTCAAGGTGCATTTCGGCAGTACCACAATCACGGGCAACCAGTTGCTGCGCATGCAGGTGGGCGACGTGCTGGTGCTGGATACCGACGTGGAGGATCTACTTTCCTGCACCGTGGCCGGGGTCAGCAAGTACCAGGGCATCGCGGGCACGGTCAAGGCCATGAAGGCCTTTCAGATCATCAAGGAAAACGAACCGCAGTACACATAGCGCATAGTGCCTTTGAACACGCGCGCAGCCCGAAAATGTTTTTCTCCCAGTTTACACCGCGTTACGGCAGGATGGCGGCCGGATGCCGTCTTCCTGGTGTCGTCGCAGCAGCCTCACGGAGTCTCATAATGTCTTCAGCCCCTACCGAAGAAAGCGCCTTGCGCGGCCAGGAATACAACACGCTGCTCTGTGAGCGCTTCGATCCCGCGCAGACTCTCGTAGGTTTTTATATCGGCAATACCCAGGTCAGCCAGGACGAGTGGATGAACCCCCTGGCGCTGGAATTGCGCCGCAGAGGCTATGCCGTTGTCGGCCTGCTGGCCCGCGAAGCCGTGGGCGCGGCCCGGCTGGATGGGACCGAGCTGACGCTGGAACTTGCGCGCGGCAGCGTTGCTGCGCTGTCGCGCGTGCAGCTCTTCATCGTTTCGGACATGGAAGGGGTGGCAACAGACTTTCCCCCCCGGTCACGGGTGCTGGCCTGCGCGCACGGCTGCTCCTGGTCCTGCAGCACCAATTTTGTGGACGCTGTGTACCATCAGGCATATTTTGACGGCTATCTGACATCCTGTTCTTTGACTCAATCCACCCGCGAGCAGGTGCAAGCTCTTTGGACCGGCATTGTGCCTCCGTCAGGCTGCAAACGCCCCTCCCCGCATTTTTATATCCTGGCCAGCGGCTATCCGCGTTCTGCTGTGCTCTACCACAAACTGGCCGAGCTGGAAGGCAGGGTGGAACGCGATGCCATTCTTTATGCCCCCATTTTAGCAGACTATCGTCCGAGCGCGGGCGGCTGCCGCCTGGAACGCTATGGGAAACGCATTGTGCGCTGCCTTCTGGATTCTTTTCCTCATTTGCAATTGATTTTCCGCCCCTATCGTACTGATCTGGAGCATCCCCAGGTGCAAGCCCTGCTGGCGGCTTTTGCGCATGAGCCCCGCTTCGAGCTCGACACCGATCCGCAGCGCGCGCCCGCATTCAGCCGCGCCGCCGTGCTGGTCACGGATTTCTCGCACATTGCCAACAGCTTTGCTTTTACCACCCTGCGCCCCGCAGTGAGTTTCCAGCCCTGGGAATACGTCCGTAGCCGCAGGACGCTCGACACGCTTCCTACCGGCTTTTGCGCGCGGACGTATCAAGCCCTGATCCGGGCTGTGCGCATGGGTCTGGAGTCGCCCGGCCCCTGCCGCGAGCATATCCGGCGACAACGGGAACGGGGTATGCTGCCCGTGGAAAGCGGTCTGCAAGACCTGGCGGAGCAATTGGATGATTTTCTGCGTGACCGGCCGCGGCCGGAATGGATCAGCATTGAACGCAACAACCCGTCTTTGACGCTCGGCGAGGCCGGGATTGTGAGAACCATACTCAGCTTGCCGCACTGCTGGGAGAAAATAGCCTCTGCCGCGCTCCATTTTTTTCCGGAAAGCCTTTTCCTGACCGCCTTCAGCCTGCACATGGGCTTACGTCTCATGCCGGATCAGGCTGTGCCCGCGCGCTTGCTGGCAAGTGCGCGGAGGGGGCTGCAAGAGCCGCCGATTGGCGACGATCCCTTGCTTTTTCGGGATGTGTCGCCGGAAATTCCCCGCAAGCTCTACGGTCTGGCCCAGCTCAAAGCATTTCGCGAAAACGATCTGGAGCTTGCCGGCATGGCGGAAAATCTGAAAACTTTACTTTGAAAGGCAGGGGGCCTCCCCCGCAGGCGAAAAATGCCCTATTGGCCGCGAATCCAGTAGGTCTCAAAACCGTCTTCCAGCCAGCCGTCCGCGATCTGCGCAAATCCGGCCTGTCGGAAGATCTGGCGGTATTCCGCGCGGGTGCGCCGCCAGCCCCAGAACTGCTGACGGCGGATGCCCAGATAGTGCAGAATGCCCCGGATAACGATTTTGATCGCATTGACGAAGCTGCCGATAAAGGAATCCTCCTCCAGAAGTGAAGCGGAAAGGCAGATCAGTTCGCCGCCGGGCGCGAGCTGAGCGCGCAGCTCGCCGAGAATGTGCTCCAGCTCCCGGGTGGGGATGCCGTAATCCACTGTGGAGAGATAAATCAAATCATACTGCACGTCGGAGGGCAGGCAGGCAGGCGGCAGGCCGATATAAATGCGCTCGCTCGGGATATGCTGCCTGAGCCACTTCATGCCCACAGTGCTGGGCTCGTTGACGTGCAATTCCAGTTCCGGCATTTCCTCCAGGAGCGTCTTTTCCATGTAGCCCACGCCGCTGCCGATGGAGAGCACGCGCACAGGCCCCTCGCGGCCCGCCGGTTCCTGCGCAAGCCTGGCCCGCAACTGCCCGGCCAGCCAGAGGACATCCTTGCGCTTGTTGGCGCGCCAGACCGCGGGCAGATCGTCCCAATTCTTGTAACGCCGGAAAAGCTCCTCGTAAAAGGTAGCGTAGAATTTGGGCTCCGCCAAATGAAAGAAAGAAATATGCGAGAAGGCAGTAAACGGTATTCCCTGCCAGCTTTCCTGATAAAAACGCCGCACTGTGGAGCCTCCCGAGATGGCGACAGGCAATGCCCGCCAGGGCATCGTGCCCGGGCTGATTACCGGATCGTATTGAGTATAGCCCAAGCCCGGCCAGGGCGCAACGGGCGCTTTGCCTGCCGCGTCTTTTCAGGAGAAAAAGAAGGGCCAGATCCTGCCCCGGCCCTGCTGCGCGGCAAAAACTCCCCGATCGCGATGCGGTCGGGGAGTTTTTTATGGCATCTCCGCGCTCAGCGCGGATAATACATGCCAAACCAGCGCGCCAGCGCCGAAGAAGCATCTTTGCGATCAACCAGGTATTCTGCCTGCGGCGTCAGCAGGCGGATGGTTTTCTGCGCCAGCAGGGAGCAGGCCGCGTTCTTGACCCGCAGGTCATTGCCCATAAAGGTTGCGGGCACCGGCAGGCCCGACAGGTTCAGCAGGGTCACCGGAAGATCAATCTGGGCGCAATAATTGACCATTTCCTGCCCGTTGGCGGCCAGACCGGCGAGCCCGCGCCGGGAGATCCAGAGCAGGGGAATGCGATCCGGCGTGAAGCGGGAGCGGCGGGTATAATTTTCGCCGTGCGTGGCGCTGTGATCCGCTGTGATCAGGATCAGCGTGTCGTCAAGATAGGGCTGCACGGCTTGCAGGAAAGCTCCCAGCTTGCGATCCAGGGCGCAGAGCGACAGCAAAAACGGGCTGGCCGCGATCCGCCGGTCGCGCAGGCAGGCGTCGCCCTCAGGCGGCCTGGCGCCATAGGGCGGATGCGTGTCTATGGTGTAAAGAAAAAGAAAATTTTTGCTTTCCGGGCGCGCGTGCCGCAAGAGGCTCTCCGCCTCGGCAAACAACACTGCCGAATCCATGCCCCAGCCACTGCTTTTTTTTTGGTATTTCTTTTCAAAATCCGCGGCGAACATACCATGCGCCGCCCCGTAATTGCGCTGTACCGTTCTCTTCCAGCCGGCGTCCCTGGCTGACAAGGTTATGAACTGCCCGTTCATGGCCCCGAGAAAGTGCCCGGCATAGCCGTATTGCTGCAACTCCGTGAAGAGGTTGGGGACTATATTGTCGCCGACCATGTCGGCGAACACGTCAAGGCGCGAAGACAGCAAAGCGTGCAGACCAAATGTGGTGGGCTGCGCCGAGGTAAAAAAATTACGGAATGAGACGAACCCTGAAGCGATGGCATCAAGATTGCGGGTGGCCTCCACGGGAATGGCAGGATTATATTTGTGCAGATAGGCCAGATCCAGGCTTTCCACCGCCACAAGGACAATGTTTCGATAGGGCCCGCCGGGCTGCGGCAGTTGGCGCAGCATTCCCAGAGACGCAAGCTTGCGTGTATCCTCGTCGGACAATGCAGCCGTGGGAGGGGTGACGATTCTTGCGGGAACAGCCTCTTTCCTGTCCGTAAAAATATCATGTATATTCGTATAAATCGGCTTTGAGATGGCAGCTTGCCTGTTGAGGGACATGGCGGCGTCGCCAGAGGCATGCAGAAAAGCTGTTATCAGTGAAAGAAGGCACAGCGCCCCAAGCAAAAAGCCATATTTTTTCCCATAGTTTCTGTTTTTGTCAAATGAGGCATAAAAAAGATAAAAAAATACTGCCATTGCAAGCAGCATTGCGAGCAAATAAAGCATGTTTGGCACGGTAATCACCGTATAAATGCTCTTCAACTCAGGAACAGTGGTAAAAATTTGAGTTAAGATATCATAACTTACAATATCTTTTGTGTTGTAAGCAAATATGCAATTTACCAGATCATAGAATATAATTATAATTGCGTAGCATAGTAAAATGATGAGAAAAATTTTCTTTTTAAAGAAGAAAAGCAATCCTGCAAGAGCAAACAGCGGCAAAGAATCTATGAGAAATCCCACACAGGCTCTTGCAAGGCCTTCATAGACGGAAATATCCGCAGCATATTGCAAAGATAAAAATACGCGCAAAGCGAATAGGGCAAAAATGCAGAAGAAAAAACACCATATAAATATGTCATGGTTCTTTCTGAGAGACATTGCCGACTACTCTTTCTTTTGCAGGCCCTTCCGGCACGGGTAAGGGCAGAAAGGCCGCTGTTGCCACGCTTTCCAAAAGCCGCCCGCTGCCGGGGCGGCTTTTGGAAGATATGGCTCAGCGCGCTTCCAACGCCGCCACCGAAGGCAATACCTTGCCTTCCAGCAATTCCAGGGAAGCGCCGCCGCCTGTGGAGATATACCCCATCCTGTCGGCCAGGCCGTAGGCTTCAACGGCGGCCACCGTATCCCCTCCGCCCACCACCACAAAGGCTTTGGACGCGGCCAGGGCTTCGCCCAGGGCCTTGGTGCCCGCGCCGAAGGGCTCGGTTTCAAACGCGCCCACCGGCCCGTTCCAGATCACCGTGGCGGCCTCGGCCAGCACCCCGGCATAGAGGGCCACTGTCCTGGGACCAATATCCAGAATCATTTCATCGGCCGGCACGTCGTCCACGGCATGCACCGCAGCTTTTTGCCCCGGGGCCAGTTCTTTGGCCGTGATCACATCCACGGGCAGGGGCAGTTGCTTGTGTGCGGCCCTGGCTGCATCCATGATTTTCCGGGCTTGCGGGATCAGTTCCGTCTCGCAAAGGGATGTCCCCACTCCGTAACCGGCGGCGGCCAGAAAGGTGTTGGCAATGCCGCCGCCCACGATCAGGCTGTCCACCTTTGCGAGCAGGTTTTCCAGCAGGCCCAGCTTGGTGGAGACCTTGGAACCGCCGATCACCGCGGCCAAAGGCCGGGCCGGATTGTCCAGCACCCTGGCGAAGGCCGTGAGCTCCGCCTGCATCAAGGGCCCGGCGCACGCTGTTTTGGCCGCGCGCACCGCGCCCTCGGTGGAGGCATGGGCCCGGTGCGCAGCGCCGAAGGCGTCCATCACATACACGTCGCCCAACGCGGCCAGGCGGCCGGAAAGGGTGGGATCATTCTTTTTCTCGCCTTTGAGAAAGCGCACGTTTTCCAGCAGCACGCACTGGCCGGGCCCGGGTTTGGCGTCTTCCGGCTCCCGGACCAGAGGCACAGGGCTGCCGAGCAGCTCGCCCAGGCGCGCGGCCACGGGCTTGAGCGAAAACTGTTCTTCATACTGCCCTTCCGTGGGGCGGCCCAGATGCGAAAGCAGAATCACGCCCGCGCCTTTGTCCAGAGCCATCCTGATGGTGGGCAGGGCCGCGCGGATGCGTTTGTCGTTGGTGATGTGTCCGTCCTTCACAGGCACGTTCAAATCTTCTCGGATGACCACAGTCCTGCCCGCGAAATCCATTTCCTGCATTTGTTTAATCGGCATGTTCGCCTCCTTTTGCGTGGCATGTACCGCGCTGGTTTCCGGCTTCTCCCGTCGCCAGGGCATTGCATGGCCTGGCGCAGTTCCTAGAGCAGATTACCTTTGACTTTTTATGAAAGTCAAAGGTGGCATTCAGGCGAAAAACGCGTTTTTCGCCTGAATGTACGCCGCGTTGCGGCGGCTGCCGCTTTCGCGTCAGCAGAGCATTTTCAAAGAGAAAATGCTCCAGGTGAAACTGCCCGGCTGCCGCGAAAGGGCAGGGGCTGCGGAGAGAAGCGCGCCTGAGCACGCGCGTCTTCCCTGCTGGAAGCGCCACGTCCTCCGTACTACGGCATCAGTGTAGTACGGAGGACGTGGCGGCGTCAAAAACGAAGTTCGGCGCAAAAAGCGTTATTTGAGCAGAGCGCGCGCCTTTTCCAGCACATGTTCCGGCGTGAAGCCGTACTGCCTGAACATATCCTTGCCCGGCGCGGATGCGCCGAAGCGATCCAGGCCCAGCACGTCGCCGTCCAGGCCCACATATTTGCGCCAATAATCCGCGGCTGCGGCTTCCAGGGCCAGACGCGGGCGTACCGCGGCAGGCAGCACGCTTTCCTTCCAGGCCGGGTCCTGGGCGTCAAAAACTTCAGCGCAGGGCATGGAAACCACGCGCGCGCGCCTGCCTTCCGCCATAAGCCGCTCGGCTGCGGCCACGGCCAGAGCCACTTCCGAGCCTGTAGCCAGCAGGATGATTTCCGGCGTGCCCTGGCAGTCGCGCAGCACATAGCCGCCCCTGGCAATGGCCGCGATCTGCTCTGCGTCGCGCTCAAAGAAAGGCAGCTTCTGGCGGGAGAGCGAAAGGCAGGTGGGCGTATCGCGGCTTTCCAGAGCGCACTGCCAGGCAACGGCCGTTTCCACGCTGTCGCAGGGCCGCCAGAGATTCAGGTTGGGGGTCAGCCGCAGGGTGGGCGCCTGCTCCACCGGCTGATGGGTCGGGCCGTCCTCCCCGACGCCGATGGAATCATGCGTAAAGGCCCAGACGACCCGCAGGCCCATGATCGCGGCCAGCCGCACCGCGTTTTTGGCCTGATCCGAAAAAGCCATGAACGTGCCCGCGTAGGGAATGAAGCCCCCGTGCAGGGCCAGGCCGTTCATGATTGTGCTCATGCCGAATTCGCGCACCCCGTAGGAAATGTAATTGCCCGTGTATGCGCCGGGCCTGAGGTGCTCGGACTTGCTCGTGAGCGTGCCCACGGACCCGGAAAGATCCGCTGCGCCGCCGATCATTTCAGGCAGGCGGCTCACAAGATGCTCAAGCGCCTTTTGCGAGGCTACGCGGGTGGCCAGATCCTCGCCCTTGTCCGCGGCGTCCCGTATCATCCCGCGCGCAATCTGCGCCCAATCCGCGGGCAGACTGCCGGCCATGCGCCGCAAAAACTCCGCGGCCAGCTCGGGCCGGGCCTGCCGGTAGGCGGCGAACATGGCATCCCAGGCGGCCTCGGCGGCCTGCCCGGCAGCGCGCGCGTCCCAGGCGGCGTAAATATCCTGAGGAATGCTGAAAGGCGGCTCATGCCAGTCCAGAGCCCGGCGCGTGGCGTCCGAGGCGCTCTCGCCCAGCGGCGCGCCGTGGCTTGACGCCGAATCCTCCTTGGGCGATCCGAAGCCGATATGCGTGCGGCAGATGATCAGGCTCGGACGGCTTGCATCCGCGCGGGCCTCGGCCAGAGCCTTGTCCAGAGCCTCGCTGTCGTGCCCGTCAATGGGCCCGATGACCTGCCAGCGGTAGGCAGTGAAGCGCGCGCCCACGTCTTCGCTGAACCAGGGGTCGATCTTGCCATCAATGGAAATGCCGTTGGAATCATACAGCACAATCAGCTTGCCCAGGCCCCAGGTGCCGGCCAGCGAGCAGGCCTCGTGCGAAACGCCTTCCATCAGGCAGCCGTCGCCGCAAAAGGCGTAGGTATGATGATCGACAATCCTGTATTCGGGGGTATTGAACTGCGCCGCCAGCATGCGCTCGGCCAGCGCCATGCCCACGGCCGAGGAAATGCCCTGGCCCAGAGGGCCCGTGGTCATTTCCACGCCGGGCGGCAGGCCGCGCTCGGGGTGCCCCGGCGTTTTGGAGCCCCACTGGCGGAAACGCCTGATTTCCTCCAGAGGCAGATCGTAGCCCGTCAGATGCAATACCGCGTAGTGCAACATGGAGGCATGCCCGTTGGAAAGCACAAAGCGGTCGCGGTCAAGCCAGAACGGATTGGCGGGATTGTGCTTGAAGCCGTGACGCCAGAGGGCTTCAGCCATGTCGGCCATGCCCAGCGGCGCGCCCGGATGACCGGAGCCGGATTTTTCAATGGCGTCGATGGTCAGGGCGCGGATGGCATTGGCACATTGTCTGCGGGTAGGCATGGCTCTTTTTCCTTCGCTTGTGATTATGGTGAGAGAGGGGGATGCGTCGCAGGCTTTGGCGGCTCCGGAAGGTCAGGTTGTGACAGCCCTGGCGCTGGAAAACGAGCTGCGGTTCACAACAATCTGCCCTGGGACACGGCGGGCCGCCATTGCCGGGCGGCGCGCAGACCGGGGCGCAAGCCGCGCCCCTCCACAGTCTGCGCGAACGCCGCAAGCCGGGCGCTGTAAGGTTTATGACCGAAAAAGGCCGAGCCGGAAACCAGCACGTCGGCTCCGGCCTCCACCAGCCCGGCGGCATTTTCCGGGCAGACGCCGCCATCCACCTGGATCAGGGTCGCGGCTGCGCCCGCCTCGGCCAGCAGGGCGCGGGCCGCGCGGATTTTTTCATAGGTCTGGGGCAGAAAGGCCTGCCCGGAAAAACCGGGATTGACGCTCATCAGGAGCAAGAGATCAAGAGAAGACGCAAGCCAGCGCGCCGCCGAAAGATCCGTGCCCGGATTCAGGGCCAGCCCGGCCTTCAGCCCCAGACTGCGGATTTCAGCCAGGGTACGCTGGGCGTGCTGATCGGCCTCGGCATGGATCACCAGCAGATCGGCTCCGGCCTCCTTGAAATCCCGCAGATAGCGGGAGGGCTCCTGGACCATCAGATGCACGTCAAAAAAAAGCCCGCTGTGCGGCCGCAGGGCTTTGATCAGCGGGGGGCCGAAAGTGATGTTGGGCACAAAGGCCCCATCCATGACATCCAGATGCAGCCAGGTCACGCCCGCCGCTTCCAGGGCGGCCAGTTCTTCGGCCAGCCGCGCAAAATTGGCGGAAAGCAAGGAAGGGGAAAGAATCATCAACAACCCTTTGCCGTTTGGGTGCAGTTAGAGCGTTTTAAAAGCAATATGCTCTATTGCCCGCTCAAAAGCCGCCGGATGTCGCTGAGTTCCCGCTTGAGCATCTGCATGAAGGCCGGGTCCGGCACCGGAGCCAGCCGCTCGGGCAGATTTTCGTCCAGCACCGCGCTGCCTTCCAGCACGCGGCGCGCGCCCTCAATGGTCATGCCCTGCTCATGCAGCAGTTGCCGGATGCGCCGCAACAGATCCAGATGCGCTTCTGTGTACAGGCGCTGCCCCTTGTCCGTGCGCAAGGGAGCCAGTTGGGGAAACTCCGTCTCCCAGAAGCGCAGCACATGCGTCTTCAGATTGAGCAGCTCCGCCGCTTCGCCGATGCGGTAATTTTTTTCCGACATAAAGCCACTCCCGGTGCCGCGCCGGACCAGAACCCGGTGCAGCATCACCCTTCTGCGAAAACGCTAGAGCATTTTCTCTTTGAAAATGCTCTGCTGACGCGAAAGCGGCAGCCGCCGCAACGCGGCGTACATTCAGGCGAAAACCGCGGTTTTTCGCCTGAATGCCACCTTTGACTTTCATAAAAAGTCAAAGGTAATCTGCTCTAAGGATGAGCCTGTGAAAGAACCTGGCCTTTCGACATTGCTCTGTCCCAGGGAGCACAACATACGGCGCGCCGCAGCAACGCTGAGCACGCTTTCCGGCACAGCGATCGCAGGGCATGGAGCTAGATGCGGACGCCCAAAGCCTGCCTCAGGGATTCTGCCACTTTTTCCCGCTCCTTGTCCACTTCCGCATCCTTGAGGGTCCGGCTCGCGTGGCGGAAGGTCAGGCGGAAGGTCAGGTTGCGGATCAAGGCGTCCTCCGGGCCGCGCTCGGGTTCAAAGCAGTCCGCCAGGACCACATCTTCGAGCAGGGGCAACTTGAGTCCGGCCAGGTGGTCGAGCACCTGGCTGACCTTGAGGTCAGCTCCGGCCATGATCGTAATGTCGCGCCGCACAGGCGGATATACCGGCAAAGGTCTGAAGCGGGGTACGGCCTTGTCGTGCATTTCGCGCAGCACATCCAGATTGAGCTCGGCCAGCCAGATGTCTTTGCGGGCATGGAAGTCTTCGGCCAGCATCGGTTTGACCCGGCCCATGAGCCCCACGCGCCTCCCTTCTGCCAGAACCTCCACGCAGGGCAGCAGAAAAGGGTGATCCTCCATTTGCTCGCAGATCGGGGCGGGCAGATGCAGAACATGCAGCAAATGCTCCACGATGCCCTTGAGGTCCATGTAATCCATGTCCGCCGCGGAATGCGGCCAGGCGGCGTCATGCCGCGCGCCGTACAGCAGGATGCCCAGGGCCCCGGTTTCGCGCGCCGTGGTCTCCGAGGCGGGATCGGCTTCAAAAATGTGCGCCAGCTCAAAAAGCCGCAGGCCCTGCGCGCCCTGGGCCAGGTTATTGCGCAGATCCTGCAGCAGGCCCGGCGCCAGGGCCGTGCGCAGCACATCCTGCTCGGCTGAAAGGGGATTCAGGATCGAGATGCGGCCTTTTTGCGGCAAGCCCAGATGATCCAAATCCTTATGACCCACAAAACTGTAATTGACCGCCTCGTTCAATCCCAGGCCCGCGCCCCAGCGCTTGATGCGCGACCAGAAGGCAAAGCGCGACTCCGGCTCGCCCGCGCGCGCCAGATCCGGTTGCACCGGCGGCAGCAGCGGCGGGATGGTGTCCAGGCCGTGCATCCGCCCCACTTCCTCAATCAAATCCGCCTCGCGGGTCAGGTCCGACCGCCAGGAAGGCTGGCTCACTTTCCAAACCGGCGCATTATCGCCTCTGTCCACCTGGCAGCCCATGCCCGCAAGCGTCTTTTCGTCAAATTCCGGGCTCAGATGCACGCCCAGCAGGGCGTCGGCCCTGGCAGGACGAAAGTCAATCCCGACCGGCGCAAACGGCCGGGGCTCCGCTTTGGAGAGCCCGCGCCGCACCACGCCGCCGCCGAAGGCCGCCATCATGGCGCAGGCCCGGTCAAGAGCCCAGACGGTGCGCAACTGATCGATGCCGCGCTCAAAACGGTACGATGCCTCTGAAGAGAGGCCCAGCCGCCGCGAGGTCTTGCGGATGGTTCCGGGCCGGAAGACCGCGCTTTCCAGAAAGACGTTGCGGCTTGTCTGCGTGATTTCCGTATTCAGGCCGCCCATGACCCCGGCCAGGCCAACGGGCTGCGCGGCATCGCAGATGCAGAGATCCTGATCCGTCAGCGCGCGCTCCTGCCCGTCCAGGGTGATGCATTTTTCGCCCTGGCGGGCCCGCCTGACCACAATGCGCCCGCCTTCCAGCCTGTCCAGATCAAAGGAGTGCAGCGGCTGGCCGCATTCAAACAAAATATAGTTGGTGACGTCCACAATGTTGGAAATGGGCCGCACCCCCACGGCATGCAGGCGGTGGCGCACGCGCATGGGTGAGGGAGCCACCGTGATGTCTGCAATGACCCGGCCCGCATACAGCCAGCAGAGATCCGGCTCGGCAATCTCAATGGGGACCACGGCTTGTGGGCCGTCGTCCGTCTGCAAAGGCAATTCCGGCACGTTCAGGGGCAGATGAAAGGCCTGCGCGGTCTCCCGCGCGAGCCCCAGCACTGAAAGGCAGTCCGCGCGGTTGGGCGTGACGGAAATATCCAGCACTTCCCTGTCCAGATCCAGCACGTCAATGAGCCGCGCGCCCACGGGCAGATTTTCGGGCAGAACCATGATCCCGCTGTGCTCCTCGCTCAGCCCCAGCTCGCGCTCGGAACAGATCATGCCCAAAGAAGGCGCGCCGCGCAGCTTTGCCTTTTTGATCAGCGTGCCGTCAGGCAGGCGCGCGCCCACCAGGGCCACAGGCACTTTCTGGCCCGCAGCCACATTGGGCGCGCCGCAGACAATGTCCAGCAGCTCGCCTTGCCCGGCATCCACCTTGCACAGATGCAAGTGATCGGACTCCGGGTGCCTGGTGCATTGGAGCACATGCCCCACCACAATGGACGCAATGGCTTCATAAGGATGCAGAATGTCTTCCAGCTCCAGACCGAGCATGGTCAGGCGGCCGCCCAGGGCCTCAGCCGTGCCCTCGTAGGGCGTAAACTCACGCAGCCATGAGAGAGAAAGCAGCATAGCGTATTCCTGTCTGACAAACTGTTGTGCAAGCCGAACATTCCGGACTTCACGAGCGCCGCAGCTCATGCGGCTCGGCCCGGGCGCGGACGCTGCCGGGCCGGGGATTCACCTGAAGGACCAGGCCGGGGTCTCGCTCTTGCGCGGCTCCGGCAGGGGCCGGGAATCCTGTTGCGCGGCAGGGCCGCCGTATGCGCCGGGGCGCGGGCGCTGCCGGGGCGCTTTTTCCTCGCGCGGCAGATCGTCAATGGTATTGCCGTAGGCGTCAGTATAGCCCATGCCGCCTTCGGCGGTGCGTCCAGCCGACTTGGAGGGCAAACCTTCCAGAGGCCGGGGGCCGCCGGGCGGTTCAAGACCCGAATGGCGCGGGCTGAGCGCCGAAGCGGCCAGAGCCTGGCCGTCGAACCCGACCGGGGCCGGCCCCAGGGGAACGAGCAGCGCCGCCAGGCTCGCGCTCGCGGCCAAAAGATACAAAAAGCGTCTTGTCATGCCGCGCCTCAGGCAAACTGCCCCAGGAAGCGCACATCGTTTTCAAAAAACATCCGCAAGTCCCCGATGCCGTACTTGAGCATGGCCACGCGCTCCACGCCCAGGCCAAAGGCAAAGCCGCTCACATCCGAGGAGTAGCCCACGGCGGCATAAACCGCCGGGTCCACCATGCCGCAGCCCAGGATCTCCACCCAGCCGGTGGTTTTGCAGACGCGGCAGGGCTCGCCGTCCACCTGCCCTTTGCCCCCGCACATGCAGCAGGAAATGTCCACCTCGGCCGAGGGCTCGGTGAAAGGGAAGAAGCTCGGGCGAAAGCGCGTTTGCGTGTCGCCGCCGAAAACGGCCCGCACAAAGGCCGTCAACGTGCCGCGCAGATGCGCCATGCTGATGCCCTCGCCCACCATCAGCCCCTCAATCTGATGAAACATGGGGGTGTGGGTCAGATCCGAGTCGCGCCGGTAGACTTTGCCGGGGGCCACCACGGCCAGGGGCGGCTTGCGCGAAAGCATGGTGCGCGCCTGCACCGGCGAGGTGTGGGTGCGCAAAACCACCTTGTCGGTGATGTACAGCGTGTCCTGCATATCGCGGGCCGGGTGCTCCGGCGGCATGTTCAGGGCCTCGAAATTATAGTAGTCGCTCTCGACTTCCGGCCCTGAAACCACTTCAAAACCCAGCCCCGTGAAAATATGGCAGATTTCTTCAGTAACCAGGGTGGTGGGATGCAGCGAGCCCCGCCAGGGCGCGCGGCCGGGCAGGGAAGGATCGAAACGCGCCAGAGCCTGCGCGTCGCGCCCGGCTTCGAGAGCGCTTTTGCGCGCCTCGAACAGCGCATTGCAGCGCTCCTTGACCCTGTTGGCGGCCTGGCCCACGGCCGGGCGCCGGTCAGGGGCAAGCTGCGGCAAACGGCCCATGATCTGCGCAAGGCGGCCCTTGCGGCCCAAAAAATCCACCCGCAAACCTTCCAGCTCTTCCAATGAAGAAGCCTGGTCCAGCCCTCGTTCGAGTTCCGGCGCCAGGCCTTCTAATGCTGTAATCAGGTCCATGCTGATTCCCGATGCCGCCTGCGCGGCGCTGAAGCTTGTTTTAGAGCATTTTCTCTTTGAAAATGCTCTGCTGACGCGAAAGCGGCAGCCGCCGCAACGCGGCGTACATTCAGGCGAAAACCGCGTTTTTCGCCTGAATGCCACCTTTGACTTTCATAAAAAGTCAAAGGTAATCTGCTCTAGAGCGTTTTGCCAATGAAATTAGCTAAACGCCATGGCATGGCGAAGCCATGCCCGCCCGCGAGCGTCAGCCGTTAGCGGCTGTGCCGCCTTACGGATGACGACAGCAGAGATAGGCGCAGGCGAAATTTACTTTCGCCGTCAAGCGCCGGAGCGAGCGTTTCAAAAGCAATATGCTCCAGGAGCAGTCGCCATTGAAAATGTTCTCAGGCCGCCGCACAGCAAGGCACACCGCCGGTGGCAGACAGACAGGGTCAGCCCTTGTTGCCGCCCTGCTCTCAAGGCCGCCTGCCCTGATCCGACGGCTTACACTCTTGTGAAACAAAAGCCGCAAGCCCGTCTGCGGCATGGCCCGCCCTGGCCGCGCTGCGGCCAGGGCGCAAAAAAAACTCTGCCGCCTACTTCAGCGCGGCTTTGGCCAGCTCCACCACCCTGGCGAAATCGTCTTTCTGAGAGACGGCCAGATCAGCCAGCACCTTGCGGTTCAGTTCAATACCGGCCAGCTTCAGACCGTGCATGAAGCGGCTGTAGGAAAGCCCGCTCAGGCGCGCGCCCGCGTTGATGCGCAAAATCCAGAGCGCGCGAAAATCGCGTTTGCGCAGCTTGCGGCCCACAAAGGCGTACTGCAAGGAACGCTCAACCGCCTCGCGGGCAGTGCGGTACAGACGGCTGCGGCCGCCCCGGAAGCCCTTGGCCGCGCTCAGATATTTCTTGTGCCGACGATGAGTGGCGACGCCTCTCTTCACACGCATACGCGTATCCTCCTTCAACCCAACAAGGCGGAGGAAAGCCCGTTGGGGAGCGTAAAAAATGCTGCGGCCCTCACAGGGAGGGGCACGGATTGAACATCAGTCACGGCTCCGCGCGCGCCGCCGATCCCGGAAGGATCGAAAAAAACCGCGCTCAACGCTGGTCGGGCGTGGATTTTTGCTTGCCGGCCAAAATCCGGGCTTGTTATGCGGGGAGCGGACTCTTCCGGGCCGCGACCGGATAACAAGCGCAGGCTGACGCAGTCAGCGGGCAAAAGGCCGCGATGATCAGCCGTTGGGCAGCATGCGGCGCACGGCCTTCACATTGGTCTGATCCACCAGGGTGGACTGCCCCAGGCGCATTTTGCGGCCCGCAGCCTTCTTGGTCAGGATGTGACGCAAGTTCTGGCGACGGCGCTTGAACTTGCCGCTGCCGGTCTGCGAAAAACGCTTGGCCGCTGCGCGCCGGGTTTTAATCTTGGGCATGGCGTACTCCTTCAAAAACGGATAAAAGCCCCTTGCGCGTCCAGGCGGGCCCGCGAAGAGGAAAGGCATGATGCCTCAAAGCGCCGCTTGGCGCAAGGCCTATTTCCAGAGCATTCAGAGCTGCCGCATAAGCTGCGTCAGCCCTGGCGGTGATGCGACAGCAGCGCTGTCAACAGCAACGACGCGCCGCACCGTGCGCGGCGTCAGAGCATTTCAAAGTTGCAATGCTCCACACAAGCCCCAGCCGGCGGGGCCCGGCGCAACTTGCGACGCAAACAGCGCGGGGCTCACTTTTTGGGCACCAGCAGCATTTGCAGGGTGCGGCCTTCGGCGCGCGGCTCCTGATCCACTTTGGCGATATCCGCCAGATCCTGCACCACGCGCTCCAGAATGCTCAGGCCGCGATCCTTATGCACAATCTCGCGGCCGCGGAAAAATACCGTGATCTTGCAGCGGTCGCCGTCTTCCAGAAAACGGCGGATGTGGCGCAGCTTGGTCTCATAATCATGGTCATCGGTCTTGGGCCGGACCTTGATTTCCTTGATCTGCACCACGGTCTGGCGTTTCTTGGCTTCCGCCTTCTTTTTCTGCTGCTCGTACTTGAATTTGCCGTAATCCATGATCCGGCAGACAGGCGGCTCGGAAGTGGAGGCCACTTCCACCAGATCCATGCCGCCTTCCCTGGCCAGGGCAATGGCGTCATTACGCTGCAAAATGCCGAGCTGCTCTCCGTCGGCGCCGATTACGCGCACTTCGCGCGCGCGGATCAGTTCGTTGCGGCGCACGTTGTCCTGCGGCATTTCGCGCCGCGGTCTCATATTAGGCGAAGCTATAGCGCATCCCTCCTTGTTTGAAAGGCTCTTCCGCATCCGCCCGAATCAGGGCGGCAATTTCCCCGCCGGATTTGAGCCCCAGATTATCGCCGTTGCGCAGGCGCACGTTTGCGCCCCCGGCCTGCACTTCCTTTTCTCCGACCACCAGAATATAGGGTACTTTGGCCAGCTGGGCCTCGCGCACCTTGAAGCCGAGCTTCTCGTTGCGCGTGTCGAGCGCGACTCGAATGCCCCGGGCCTTGAGTTCGTCGCGCAATTTCAGGACCGCTTCATCTCCGGCCTCGGTCACGGTCAGCAGCCGGGCCTGCTCCGGCGCAAGCCAGACGGGCAGCGCCCCGGCATACTGCTCAATAAGCACGCCGATGAAGCGCTCCAGCGAGCCCATGATCGCCCGGTGGACCATCACCGGGCGGTGACGCTCGCCGTCCTGCCCCACATAGTTGAGATCAAATCGCTCGGGCAGGGTGAAATCCACCTGAATGGTGGAGCATTGCCATTCCCGGCCGATGCAGTCAAGCAGGCGCACGTCGATTTTCGGCCCGTAGAACGCGCCGTCGCCCTCATTGATCTCGTAGGGCAGCCCGGCCTTTTCCACGGCCTGAATCAGCGCGCCGGTGGCCAGCTCCCAGGCTTCGTCCGTGCCGATGCTGCTCTCCGGCCGGGTGGAAATGGCCACCTTGTACTGAAAGCCGAAGAGATGCATGAGATCCCGGATCAGATGAATGACATCCAGAATCTCCCCTTCCAGTTGCTCGGGCGCGCAGAGAATATGCGCGTCGTCCTGGGTGAACTGGCGCACGCGCAAAAGGCCGTGCAGCACGCCACTCTTTTCATGGCGATGCACCACGCCCAGTTCAAAATAGCGCTGCGGCAGATCGCGGTAACTGCGCAGCTCGTTCTTGTAGATCAGCATATGCGCGATGCAGTTCATGGGCTTGATGCCGTAGGCGTCATCCTCGATCTGCGTGAAATACATATTCTCGCGATAGTGATCATAATGGCCGGAGCGCTGCCAGGTCTCCACGCGCAGCAACTGCGGGCCCTGGACCATGTCATAGCCGCGTTTGAGATGCTCCTTGCGCCAGAAATCCTCCAGGATGGCGCGCACCAGCATCCCCTTGGGCAGCCAGAAGACCATGCCCGGGGCCACGTCTTCCTGAAAGGTGAACAAATGCAGCTCGCGCCCCAGCTTGCGGTGATCGCGGCGTTTGGCCTCTTCCATCTGTTTGAGATAGGCGGCCAGGGCTTTGTCGTCGGCAAAAGCCGTGCCATAGATGCGCGAAAGCATGGAATTTTTCTCATCCCCGCGCCAGTACGCGCCGGCCACGGACAGCAACCTGGCCGAGGCGGCAAAACCGGTGTGCGGCACATGCGGGCCGCGGCAGAGATCCGTGAAGTCCCCGCAGGTATAGAGCGAGACCGTGTCCGCGTCGATACCCTCAATAATCTCGGCCTTGTATGTCTCGCCCATGCCCCTGAAGCGGGCCTCGGCCTCGGCCCTGGGCAGCACTTCGCGCATGAAGGGCTCGCGCGCTGCGGCGATCTTCTGCATCTCGGCCTCAATGGCCGGAAAATCCTCACTGGAAAAAGGCCGCTCCACGTCGAAGTCGTAATAAAAGCCGTTGTCGATGGCCGGGCCGATGGTCACCCTGGCTGCGGGAAAGAGACGCTTGACTGCCGCGGCCAGCACATGCGCCGTGGAATGGCGGATCAACTGCAAGCCTTCCGGCGAGTCGGCATAGACCGGAATAAGCTCATGACAGTCGTCAGGCAGGGATGCGGAAAGATCCAGCAGCAGGCTTTCGCCGCCCGTCACGGCCCTGGCCGCCACCACGGCTTTGAACTTTTTGCCGCTCAGGGCTTTCCGGAGCACAGCGGCCAGATCGGCCTCGGCCGGGGCGTCCACCATCTGTCCTTCCACACGGACATCCATGAAAAACTCCTTCTGCAAACGGCCCTCACGCGGCCATGCGCAAAAACAAATGGGGAGGCAGACCTCCCCAATGCGCCGGAATGCTCAAGCGCGGTTCGCCTTTTGCGCGGCGCGCTTTCTATGCTGAGGGGAAAATCCCCGGAAGTACAATTGGTAGGAACGAGCAGACTTGAACTGCTGACCCCTTCCGTGTCAAGGAAGTGCTCTAGCCACCTGAGCTACGCTCCTACAGAGCAGAGGCAAGGGGCTATATAGCCGCTGAAGCCGTTGCCGTCAACCTTTTTTTGCGGGATTGGCGCACGTTCTGCCGCCGCGCCTTGGAGCCTTTTGCTAATGGACTCAGCTGAACGCTCTCATAGAGCATTTTCACTTTGAAAATGCTCTGCTGACGCGAAAGCGGCGCAGCCCTGATCCTCTTGGGCGGCGCACTACAGCGCCCCCCTGCTCCCGACCTCGGCCAGCCAGGCCGCGAAAGCCGCCTGGGCGCGGGCCGCGTACAGGGCCTTGCGTTCCTTTTTGCGGGCTTTTTCGTCCAGTTCCGGCATGAGCCCGAAATGCGCGTTGGAAGGCTGAAAATGCCTGGCCGGGGTTTGCAGATGCCGCAGCAGCGCGCCCAGGGCGCTCTCCGGCGGGGGCGGCGGCAAGGCCACGCCGCGCGCGCGGGCCGTCAGCAGCATGCCCAGCCAAAGGCCGCAGGCCGCTGACTCCACATAGCCCTCCACGCCGGTGATCTGCCCGGCCAGAAAAACATGCGGCAGGGCCTTGAGGGAAAGATCCGCGTTGAGCACGTCCGGCGCGTTGACGTAGGTATTGCGGTGCATGCTGCCGTAACGGGCAAATTCCACGCGAGCCAGGCCCGGAACCAGGCGAAAAACCCTGGCCTGTTCGGCCTGCTTCAATTTTGTCTGACAACCCACCAGATTGCAGGTCTCGCTGTTGGTTTTTTCGGCGCGCAGTTGCAGCACGGCCCAGGGGCGGCGGCCGGTGCGCGGATCCACAAAACCCACGGGCTTGAGCGGGCCGAACGTCAGGGTGCGCGGGCCGCGCTCGGCCAGAGCTTCCACGGGCATGCAGCCTTCAAAGTGCTTTTGGCGCTCAAAATCCCGGGCTTCTGTTTTTTGCGCGGTCAGCAGGGCCTGATAAAAAACTTCATACTCCTCGCGGCTCATGGGGCAATTGAGGTAGTCGCCCTCCCCTGCGGGCTCGCCGTTTTCCTGCCCGTAGCGCGACCCGCGGAAAACCACGCTCCTGTCCAGGGTATGCGTCCAGACAATGGGCGCAATGGCGTCGTAAAAATAGCAGTGTTTTGTGCCGAGCGCCGCGGCCAGCGAGGCCGAAAGCCCCTCCGAAGCCAAAGGCCCGGCCGCGATCACCAGCGTCCCGAATCCGGCCAGCGCCGGGTCGTCCAAGGCTTCGACGCGTTGCTCCACCCGCCGGATATGGGGCTCGGCAGCCACGCGGGCGGTCATGGCTCGGGCGAAAGCCTCGCGATCCACGGCCAGGGCCTTGCCCGCAGGCACGCGGCAACTGTCGGCCGCGGCCATGAACGCGCTGTCCAGGGCGCGCATTTCCGCCTTGAGCAGACCCACGCCCGAGGTGCTTTCGTCCGAGCGCAGGGAATTGGAGCAGACCAGCTCGGCCAGATCGTCGCTGACGTGCGCGGGCGAACGCCAAGCCGGCTTCTGCTCGAAAAGCGTCACGTCAAGGCCCGCGCGGGCCAGACGCAGGGCGCATTCGCAACCGGCCAGGCCGCCGCCCACCACGGCTATGGATGTTGGTTGCATACAGACTCCTTGTGTCTTGGCGGCGCGGAACGCGTTGGAGCATTTGCCCTTACGAATGCTCCGGAAGGGCAAGACGCCGACGCAAGGGCATGCCGCCCCTTTGCGCAGGGCGGGCAACTGCCGCCCAAAGCCCTTCCCGCGTCCGGCGCCTGCCTGTCTGCCCGGCAGCTTGAAGAAAAACAAGGGCAAAGGCAAGCCCGTGCGCAGACTGGCATCTGAACGCCGTTTGCGCCAGGTTCCTGCTCCCGTATCTCAGTCCGCCATGTAACGCGCAAACGCGGGCTTGCTCCCGGCAGCAACCTGCGCTAAATCTCAGGGCGTGAACACGACAGCCCCCCCCACACCTGACGGCATGCCCTCCTTGCGTGACGCCGCTCCCGGCAGCGCGGCAGTGCATATGGCCTTTGTCCGGCCCGGCGCGCGCGAGCTCTACGTCCACGGGCAGAAAGATTTTCCGGCCCCGGCCACGGCTCTTTCCGCCGGATTTGACCTGCGGGCCTGCCTGGACGGTCCCGAAGCGCGTATCGCGCCGGGCGCGCGGCTGGCAGTGCCCACGGGCCTCAGCGTGCAACCCCGGCTGCCGGGCATCGCGGGCTTTGTCTATTCCCGCAGCGGCCTGGGCGCGCGAGACGGGCTCACCGTGGCGCAAGGCGTGGGCGTCATTGACCCGGACTATACCGGCGAAATTCTGGTGGTTCTGTTGAACACCTCCGGGGAAGAACGGCGGCTTGCCCGCGGCGAGCGCATGGCTCAACTGATTTTTCAGCCCTTTGTCCGCCCCGCGTGGCAGGAAGTGCCGCAACTGGCGGCAACCGGGCGGGGCGCGGGCGGATTCGGCCACACCGGCCGCTGATGCCCTTTTTGCATGAGGCGCGTTTCAAGCCTCGCGCTTGCGCGCACGCGCCCCTTGGGAGTGGAAGCGCTGCAATGCGCCCACAGCTCTGCAACGATGCGCAGGCGCATCATTGCCGCGAAATGTGCGCGGGCGGCCTTTAGAGCATTTTGCTTTTGAAATTATTCAATTTCAAAAGCGGCGCTGCCATCATTTCGCGTCCAGAACGCGGTCTGGACGCTCATTCGGCGCGGGCGTCCGCTCCCGCGGCCGCCAGAGCAATTTCAAAGTGAAATTGCTCTAACCCCGTAAGCGGGCATTTCAGGCATTACCTGTCGTAAACGGATGAAGAAAGGAGTCCGCGCATGTCACAAGCTTTCAATGCCGTCAAAACCGGAGAAGAAGATCTTCTCTGCCGCTCGTACAGCCGCTATCCGCTGGCCATTGCGCGAGGCAAGGGCGCGCGCCTCTGGGATGTGGACGGCAAGGAATATGTGGATCTGCTGGCGGGCATTGCCGTGGTGGGCCTCGGGCATTGCAACGACGAAGTCTGCGAGGCGCTGGAGCGTCAGTCCCGCAAGCTCTGGCACGTGAGCAACCTCTTTTACCAGCAGGAACAGCTTGATCTTGCCAGGCTGCTGCTGGCAACCAGCCATCACGGCAAGGCTTTTTTCTGCAATTCCGGGGCCGAGGCCAACGAGGCCTGCATCAAGCTGGCCCGCCGTTATATGCGCACCATCAAGCAGCGCGACGCCTATGAGATCATCACCCTGGAAGGCTGCTTCCACGGTCGCACGCTGGGAGCCCTGGCCGCCACCGGCCGCGAATCGCTGAGCAAGGGCTTCACGCCCCTGCCCGAAGGTTTCAGGCAGGTTCCGGCCGGCGATCTCGCCGCGCTGCGCGCGGCCGTCACTCCGGCAACGGCCGCCGTGCTCGTTGAGGTGGTCCAGGGCGAAGGCGGCGTTGTGCCCTTGCCTGCCGATTATCTGCACGGCGTGGAAGCCCTCTGCCGCGAGAAAGACATCATTTTTCTTTGCGACGAAGTGCAGGCCGGGCTCTGCCGCACCGGCAAGTTCTGGGCCTTCCAAAACTATGATCTCAAGCCCGACGCCATCAGCGTGGCCAAATCCCTGGCCAACGGCCTGCCCATGGGGGCCATGCTGGCCACCGACGAGCTGGCCCGCGGCTTTGAAGCGGGCAGCCATGCCACCACGTTCGGCGGCGGCGCCCTGCTCTCGGCGGCAGCCGCCAAAACAGTGGAGATCATGCAGCGCGATCATCTGGCCGAGCGCGCCGCGGCTTTGGGCGCGCGCCTCAAGGAGCAATTGGCTGCCCTGCAGCAACGCCTGCCCGGCAAAATCCGGGAAGTGCGCGGTCTGGGCCTGATGGTGGGCATTGAGCTGACGGAGCAGGGCCCCAAGGTCTGGGAAGATCTGCTCCACCAGGGTTTCATCTGCAACCTGAGCCACGGCACGACGTTGCGCTTGTTGCCGCCCCTGACCATTGAGCAGGCGGATCTGGACGATTTCGTGCGTCTCCTGGAGCAGATTCTGCAGAAGGCCTGAGCCGGGCCCGCGCAGATCGCTGTAGTGCCGTCAGCCCTGGCCGTCTGTCATGACCGGTTTACAGAAGCGCGTGCCTGTGTTATAGTAATAAAATCTGGTTGACAAAAAGTCGAACTTGTTACGGCAACCCCGCTTCGGCGGGGTTGCCGCTTGCTTTCGCTAAGGAGAAACTAATGGACGTGTTTGATCAGGCCACGGAGCTGGAACGCATGGACAGGGAATCCGCCTTGGTGCGCGCGCGTTCCTTGATGGATCACGGCGGCCCTGAGTGGATCAACGGTGTGGCCTGCTGCCGCGAATGCGGCGATCCCATTCCCCAGAAACGTCTGGATGCTCTGCCCGGCGTGGGTTTGTGCCGCGCCTGCCAGGAAGAACGCGAAAACAACCGCTGAATCCCCGCACATCTGCGCCCCCGGGGCGCTGCAGCCCGTATCAGGCCGGAACGCGGCGGATGCCGGAGTCTTGTTCCGCGGCCCAAAACAGCTTCGGGATTTCCCCGCAAGCCGTTCCGCAAGCCGTTGCGGCGACACAGACATGCCGGGGCAGTGTACGGCCGGTGCGCTCTGCGCGCAGGGGCCACCCTCGCCGAAGGGGGGCGCGGATGGGGAAAGCCATGCTTCTCCAGAGCAGATTACCTTTGACTTTTTATGAAAGTCAAAGGTGGCATTCAGGCGAAAAACGCGGTTTTCGCCTGAATATACGCCGCGTTGCGGCGGCTGCCGCTTTCGCGTCAGCAGAGCATTTTCAAAGTGAAAATGCTCCAGGCACCGGAACAATTTCAAAGCCAACGTGCTTTACGGCATCACACCAGAGCGTTTAGCTCATTTCATGAGCAAAACGCTCTAAACGCGCTAATTCCAGATAAAGTGCAGAAGCCAGTAGGAAACAAAGCCCACGCTCCCGGCGGCAGGCAGGGTCAGCACCCAGGCCGTGAGCAGGTTGCCTGCCACGTTCCAGCGCACTGCGGAAAGGCGTTTGGTGGAACCTACGCCGAAAATGCAGGCCGAGATAGTATGCGTGGTGCTCACGGGCGCGCCCACCAGGGAAGCGCCGGAGATCACCAGAGCCGCCGAAGTCTCGGCAGCAAATCCATGCACCGGTTCCAGCTTGAAGATGCGATGCCCCATGGTTTTGACGATTTTCCAGCCGCCCACGGCCGTGCCCAGAGCCATGGCGCTGGCGCAGGCCAGTTTGACCCAGAGCGGCACCTCCACCTTGTCGATTTCTCCAAAGATCACCAGGGCCAGAGTGATGATGCCCATGGTCTTTTGCGCATCGTTCAGGCCGTGGCTGGTGGCCATAAAACCGGCGGAAACAAGCTGCAAGCGCCTGAAGGCGCCATTGACCCTGCTGCGCGCGATGCGCGAGCAGACCCAATAGATGATCCACATGATCACAAAGCCCGCGGCATATCCGGCCAGAGGCGCGACGATCAGCGGGATCAGCACCTTATCCACAATGCCCTGGCCGTTGAGCGCGCCGAAACCGACATCCGCCACGGCCGCGCCGATCAGACCGCCGATCAGCGCGTGAGAGGAGGAGGAAGGAATGCCGTAATACCAGGTAATGCCGTTCCAGGCGATGGCGCCCACCAGAGCGGCCAGCACCAGCACATGGCTGCCTTCCACCACCTGCGGGAGCACAATGCCGCTGCCCAGGGTCCTGGCCACCTCAGTGCCCAGCAGCGCGCCGCCCAGGTTGAGCAGGGCTGCCGCGCCCACGGCAAAGCGCGGCGTGACCACCTTGGTGGAGACCACCGTGGCAATGGCGTTGGCGCAGTCATGCGCGCCGTTGGTAAAGTCGAAGGCCAGCGCCACCACAACGATGAGGACCAGGAGCAGGGGGACCTCAAACATTTTTCAGCACCGCTTCCTCAATGGTTTCAGCCAGGGCGTTGACCTGCTCCAGGAGTATGCTCAGGCGCTCGTACGCCTGACTCCATTTCAGGATCTGCATGATCCGCTGGGGCGTGATCTCCTGCTGTTCATCCATGAGTTCGGCCAGGCCCACGGCAAGCAGCATGTCGCATTCGCCGCGCAGGGTGCGAAAAGCCCGCGTCTTGTGGCAATCGCGCCGATGCGCGAGCCCCTCCAGCATCAGCCGGGTGAGATCGAGCATGGCGCTGATGGTCCGGACCATCTGCAGGGCCGGAAAACGAATGCGCGAAAATTCAAAAATGTGCAGGCGGGTGCTCAGGCTGTGCACGCAGTCCATGGACTCTTCCTGCTCCTGGTTGATCCGCAGGATGTCTTCGCGATCAATGGGCGTGATGAACGTCTGGGAAAGGGCGCGGATAATCCGGCTGTGCAACTGATCGGCTTCTTCCTCCAGAAAGGCGATTTCCTTATGCGCATTGTCCATGTTGGCGATATCTTCCAGCATTTCCACCAACAGACCGGCCATGCGGCGCAACAGACCGTTCTGCTCCTGCAGCATGGCGAAAAAAGGCGCGGACTTGGGTAGCAAGGCGGCAAACATGCGCTCTCCTGGTAGACGTGAGTTCCGTAACACCTGTTCTGTGCCCGACGCCCGGCGAAACGGCACATTAGAGCGTTTTGCTAATAAAATTAGCTAAACGCTCTGGCGGCCGCGGGAGCGGACGCCCGCGCCGAATGAGCGTCCAGACCGCGTTCTGGACGCGAAATGATGGCAGCGCCGCTTTTGAAATTGAATAATTTCAAAAGCAAAATGCTCTAAGGACGGGTGGCGCGCAAGCCCGACCTGGGAGACGTTCCTCGCGGGCTCTGCCGCGGCAGGCCGTTCTCAGGGCAGCGCCGCCCCGGGCCCGCGCTTCAGTATACCGCAAAACGTCGAGCTTTCAAGCCATTTTCTGGCTATCTCGGCAACCGGCGCGGGCAAGGCCCAGGCAGGCATGAGCAGGCACGCCGCGGCGGGCAGCCGCAATGCGCCGTGGTGCAGAAAAAAAACCGCGCCGGCATGCGCGGCGCTCTTCGGCCCGGGATCGCCCCCCTGCCCCGCGCCATACAAGGCGTCTCCCCACAACGGATAGCCCAGGGCCGCCGCATGCGCGCGGATCTGGTGGCGCGCGCCGCGCCGGATGCGGCAGGCGGCCAGGGTCAGGCCCCGCACTGTGTCCGCAGCAGGCTCTGGACCGGCAGCGCCGCTTCTCAGGCCCGCGAGCAAACGTGCCGCTTCCACGCCCTGCCAGCAGTGCAGGGGCCAAAATTCAGTCCAGCGCAGCGTGTCGCCCGCATCCGCGCGCACGCGGGTCTTGCGGCGGCCGTCCGTGCCCAGGGCCTGCCGCGCCGTGAGCGGGCCGGGCACAATTCCATCCAGCAGGGCCAGATACCGCTTTTCGCAGTGGCCCGCCGCCTCTGCCCGCCGGAAGGCTTTGGCCGCATCCTCGCTCAGGGCCGCGCAGACGATGCCCGAAGTGCCGTAATCCAGACGTTGCAAAAGGCGGGCGGCCGCGGCCTGCCCGGGCAGAAGCCGCGGCAGATGCGCCTCCAGGCTCGGCTGGCGGCTCCCGGCCAGGGCCACGCTGTGCAGCAGGGCGGGTTTGTACAAAAAGCAATACTCGCCCTGCCGGGCCAGGAGCCGGGGCAGATCCGCGGGAAAAGCCCCGGCCCAGGCACGGCGATCTTCCGCAGCATTCTGCGAGCGCCCCGCTGGCTCCGCGCCGCTGTCCCCGGCTGTTTTCGCCGCCTCGTCGAGGAAAAGAATTTCATCATCGGCATGCAGGCGGCAGGCCGCCGGGCGCCTTCGCCCGTTGAGCAGAACCCGCCCTTGCGCAATGCAGCGCCTGCGGCCGCGCAGCCCCATATCCGGCAAGAGAACGGCCAGAGCATGATCCAGGCGCTGCCCGGCCAGCGCCCCGGAAACCCGGCAACGCCGCTCCATTTATGCCGCGGGCGCGCCCGGCGCGCTCCCCTCCCGCGCGAGGCGCAGCAGGGCTCTGGCTGTAGGTTCCGGATCGTGGCGTTGGGGGTCGTCGCCGCGCACCATTTCCCGATCCACAAGGCGCAGGCCGCGCCGCTCCAGGCCGCGCACGACTTCCGCTGAAAGGCCGCCTTCATACCTGCCGTGGCGACTGTCCACCAGCACATACTGCAGGAGTTCCTCGGTGCGGGCCTGGGGCGCGTCTTCCCGCAGATGGCGCAAAAGCATATCCACCTGCCCTGTCAGGGAAAGGCCGCGCAATTCCTCGTCGCGCCCGGAATTGGGGATAAAAATCTTGGGGCAGGCAGCGGCAGCCACGGTGCGCCCCACGCCCTGCGGCAGCAGGTTGGCCAGCACGCTTGTATAAAAGCTGCCCATGGGGTAGCAGATGGCCCCGGCAGAGCTCAGGTACGCGGCCGCAGCCCCGGCCAGGGGCGGGCGGCAGGGCGTCTGCGGGCAGATCGCCGGGCCCGCGCAGGCCGGGCGTCCGGGTCGTTCCGGCTCATGCACCGTGAGAAAAAGACGACGCACCGGCTGGCTCAGATTTTTGAAGCGATGCTGGCCCACAAGGCGCGAGCCATCGGCCAGCTCGGCGGCCAGATGCAGGCTTTCGTCCACAATGGGCAAGACCACGCCGCGCGTCTGCAAAAGGCGGCTGAAAAAGGCCAGCACCGGGCCGAAATCGCGCTTGTGGCGCAAATAGCCTCCGGCCAGAACCAGATTGCCCAGGCTGGCCTGGCAGGGATCGAAATCTTCGGGCATACGCTCCAGAAAAAAAATCAGGTGCAGGCGCAACGCGTCCGCAAAGACGCCGGGCATGGAAGCCCAGAGAGCATGGCCTTCGCCGCCGAGTTCCCGCAACTCCTGGCGCAGAGCCCGGCGGTCTCCTGTGCATGGCAATCGACGGGCGCAGAATGCAAGCACGCTTTGCGGCACCAGCGCACTGTCGGCCAGGGCCAGCAGGCGGTTGCGAATGTCCCCCACCGCGGGCATGGCAAATGCCCGGCGCAGGGCAGCCGAGCTGCCGCCGGAATCAAAGGGCGTGACCAAATGCACGGAATTGTGGGTATGACGCGTCAACTCGCGGCTCAGATCGCGCAGAGCCGTGCCGCCGGTAAAAAAAACCAGCCGGGGCCCCAGGGCCGGAACATGCTCCCCGCTCACCTGCCGCTCTCCGTCGGCGGGGCGGCCCGGCCCGTGAGGCCCAGCTCGCGCATGCGCAAAAATATCTGCCGCCCGATCCAGGCGTCGGTGGCCGCATAGGCGATCTGGCGCTGACTGAGTTCCATAAGGCTCCAGTTGGAACACTGCGAGCCTTTGGAAATCCGCCTGCCGAACAAATTGGCCGCCAGTGTGCGCAACCCCTGGCTGGGCAGCTTGTGCGCCCGGGCCACGCCGCCCAGATCCACCAGGCCGGCCGGTTCAAAATCATGCAGTCTGGCCAGCTCGCGCATGTCGTCATAAATCCCCACGCCCGCTTTAATCTGATCAGGATTGGCAAGAATCTCGACAAGATACGGCCCAAAGGGAAGCCAGGTGAGTTGGATCAGATAGACGGCCTGTTCCGTGGCCAGTTGGATCAGCGCGGGCGCATTGACCTTGCCCTTGCGGAACGTGGGTCGCGTTTCCGTGTCAAAACCCAGCGCGCGCTCGGCGCGCAGGTCTGGCAAGGCCCGCTTCCAGTCGTCCAGCACGCGGATCAGATGCACAGGGCCGTGGTAATGGCACAAGGGCATGGCGTTGATTTCTTCGCTGCTCAGGCGGCGGCGCAACTGATCCAGATCCATGAAAAGCTCTGTGATGCCGGATGTAATGATGCTTTACAGCGCCCTTTCCTCAGGGAAGGGCAAAACCTATTTGCCGATGCAGAATTGGGCGAAGACTCCGTCCAGGACTTCCGCCGGGCTGGAAAGCCCGGTAACCTGGCCCAGCAGCGCAGCCGCGGCTTCGAGGCGCACGGCGCAGCAGTCGTAGGGCCGCTTGTCCCGCAGGTCGGCGGCCAGGGCCTCAAGCTCGACCAGAGCCCGCTCCAGGGCCAGGGCCTGCCGCGCGTTGGGGGCAAGGCCGTCGGATGCCGGTTGCTCCAGACTGCCAGCCAAAAGCAAACGGCGCAGGGCTGTGGCCAAAGCCTCCACGTTTTCGCCGGATTTGGCGCTTACGGCGCAGCAGGGCATCGCCCCGGCCCAGCGCGGCGGAAAAACCGCCGGAAGACAGAGGTCGCACTTGTTCCAGGCCAGCAGCACAGGCGCTTCCCCGGCCAGTTCCAACGCTTCCCGCGCAGCAGGGTCAGGGCAAACGCGAGCCTTTGCTCCTTCAGGGCCCAGGCGCGCGCCGTCCAGCACCAGAACAACCGCGTCGGCCTGGCGCAGTTTTTCCCGGCTCAAGGCCACGCCCAGCTCTTCCACGCTCTCCACGGCATTGCCCGCATCGTCCGTGGCGCGCAATCCGGCTGTGTCGGTCAGGCGCAGCGGCAGGCCGTCCAGAGTACAGGCCTCCTCCAGAAAATCCCGGGTGGTGCCGGGAATCTCCGTGACCAGGGCCCGGTTGCGGCCCAGCAGGGCATTCAGCAGGCTTGACTTGCCCGCATTCACCGCCCCGGCCAATACCACCAGGGCCCCCTGTTGCATGATCCGGGCTCTCTTCTGCCCCGCCAGCAACTGCCGGACAGCCAGCGCCACGCGGTTGACGGCCCGCGCAAAGGCTTCAGGCGCAAGACATTCCACTTCTTCCTCAGGAAAGTCCACTGCCAGACAGACTTGCCCGCGAAGGGCTTCCAACTCTTCGCGCAAGGCCAGCACCCTGCGGCCGAGCAGCCCGTCCAAACGGTTCAGACCGTACCGCAGGGCCTCGCGCGAAGGCGCGGCGATCAATTCGGCCACGGCTTCGGCCTGACTTAAATCCAGGCGACCGTTGCAAAAAGCCCGCCGGGAGAACTCGCCGCGCTGCGCCTGCCGCGCCCCCAGACGCAACGCGTTTTCGAGCACGGCCTGCACTATAAACGGGCCGCCGTGGCAATGGATTTCAGCCATATCCTCGCCGGTGAAGGTGCGCGGGCCGGGCATGAACACGGCCAGCACATCATCCAGGGCCTCGCCCTTGCAGTCAATCACCCGGCCCCGGTGCAACAGCCAGGGCCGGAAATTCTCAAAACGCGGCGACAGGGGCAGGAACATGCGCGCCAGAAGATTCTTGGCCTGTGGGCCGGAAAGGCGCACAATGCCGATGCCCCCGGCTCCCGGCGGCGTGGCTATGGCGGCGATGGTGGGCATGACTGCATTTGCTCCAGACTGTCTGCGCTCCGCGCTTTGAAAGCCTCCGGGCCGCGTTGTTTCAGGTTCAGAGGCCAGACGCCGCCCGCGCCCGAAGCGGCTTCCTCCGCCTGGCCCGCGTCTTTTCCGGCCGCGTCCCGGCAAAATCGTCTCCCGTTGCTCACGCCTTGCGGCGCATGATCACCACCCGCTTCATGGCTCCGTCGCCGGTGCTGCGCGTCTGCACGTCCTCGGCATCCTGCAGGCAAACATGCACAATGCGCCGATGGTAGGAGCTCAAAGGCCGGGTGGAATAGGAGCGCCCGGATTGGCGCACCTTTTCGGCCAATGCCAGAGCCATCTCGCGCAGCTTTTCATCCTGGCGCTGCCGGTACTCGCCCGCATCCAACTGCACGCGCACCGCGGCGTTCATGCCGCGCGAAACCACGCGCGAGACCAAATACTGCAAGGCCGCCAGGGTCTGGCCCTCGCGCCCGATCAGCAGGCCGGAATCTTCACCGCACTCCACACAGACCTGTACTCTGCCGCCGCCCACGCTGATCGCAAGCTGCACTTCCGCCCCCACAATGGGCCGCACCAGTTCCCGCACGGCCTCGTTGACCAGGGCTTCCAGGCGGGCGGCATCCAATTGCTCAACCGGCGTGAACGGCAGCCCTTCGCCGGCTTCCTCCAGGTCTTCATCCAGGCCGTCAACAGCGGCTTCGCTCTTTTTGCGGCTTTCCTCCCGGCGGGCACGCGCCTGCCCTTCGCCGCTGGCGCGGCCGCGGCCCCCACCGGCCCCGCGCCTCTGCTCGGGCCGGGCTTCGCTCCGGACTTCCTGCCGGGAGACGGCGGCCTGGGGCTCGCAGTTCTCGCTCGTGCCCTGGGATGCCTCTTGTTCGGGAGAAACGTCGGCAGGAATCCGTTCTTTTTCCGCTCCCACGGCCTCTCGGCATTCAGGGGGAGTCACGTCCTTGCGGGGCGCGGCCGGGCCGGAACGTCTGCCCGCGCCCGACGCGCCGGGCCCGCGGGAATTATCGCCGGCAGATTGCCGCCCTCCCGGCGAAGTCGGGGCATTTTTACGCCCCTGGCCCCTGCCGCCGCTTTTTTCACGGTCGCCTTCTTCCGTCCGGGCAGCGGGCTCCTCGCTCTTTTTCCCCAGAATGTTTTCCACGGTTTCGCGCAAGTGGGCGCGCCGGGCGCGGACCTTGGCCTTGCGCGCGCCCACTATGCCGAAAATGCCGGACTTGGCGTCCTGCAGGATTTCAATTTCAAGCTTTTCCCGCGCGGCATTGAAATAACCGCAGGCTTCCTCAATAGCGCTATCCAGGTTTTTGCCCTGGAATTCCTTGAACCCTTCCATACACAACCTCACTCACTGTAACGGCATGCCGGGAAGCGGCGGGCATGGCTTCGCCCTGCCAGAGCGTTTAGCTGATTTCATGAGCGAAACGCTCTGGCCCGGCGAACAGTACGGAGAAAGACAGCAGTGGGCTTGCACCGATACTTGTTCAAAAAAGCTGTCGATTCCCGTACTGCTCCGCTGTCGCCTGCGGGAACAGCCCTCCGGGCTGCCTGCGGTCGCTTCGGCAGAATCTGCGCCGCATCGTGTGCGGCGGTAAAGCATTTTACCGTTAAAATGCGCTAGCCTGCGGCCTGCGCGCCATGCCTGTTTTTCCGCATCATCAGCCATTGCTGGGCGATGGACAGGATGTTGTTGACCAGCCAGTAAAGCACCAGACCGGCCGGGAAGCCTAGAAAGAGCACCGTGAAAATCAGGGGCAGAAACATCATGATTTTCTGCTGGGTGGGATCTGTGGCGGGCGGGCTCATTCTCTGCTGCAAAAACATGGTCAGGCCCATGATGATCGGCGTGATATAATACGGGTCCTTGGCCGAAAGGTCAGCCAGCCAGAGCTTGTCGGTAAAGGGCAGATACATGATGAACGGCGCGTGCCTGAGCTCGATGGAGGTCAGCAGGGCCTGGTACAGGCCGAAAAAGACCGGCAGCTGGATCAGAATCGGCACGCAGCCGCTGGCCGGGTTCACGCCATAGGTCTTGTAGAGCGCCATGACCTCCTTGTTCATGAGCTCCTTGTTGTCCTTGTGTTTCTCCCGGATGGCGGTCATCAGGGGCTGGAGCTTCTTCATCTTTTCCATGGAAGCATAGCTCTTGGCCGTCAGCGGCCAGAAGACCGCCTTGATCAGAATGGTCAACAGGATAATCGCCACGCCCCAGTTGTGCACGTACTTGTGGAAAAATTCCAGAAGCCAGAGCAGGCCCTTGGCAATAATGCTGAACATGCCCAAATCAATGCTTTTGGCCAACTGATCGGAAACAGCAAGAAGTTGGGTGCGCTCCTTGGGGCCCAGCCAGTAGGAGACCGTCAGCTCTTTTTCCTGGCCCGGCGCAAGCATGCTCTCGGGCTCTTCCACAGCCGCGCGGTAGACGCTGTTCTGCAACCGGCCCTTGACCGTGACATTATTGATTTCACCCGGCAGCACGGCCGAGAGAAAATAGGTGCTCATGGCGCCGGCCCAGTAGATCCTGCCGGTGGCCTGCACGCCCGTGGTCTCCAGCGTCTTGGCCGAGGATTCTTCGGAAAGGCTGCCGTCATTATCCCAGGCCACGCGCATGGCGTCGTACTGGCCCCCGGCGGCGTTGCTGGCATCCGCGGCCACGGTATAGCTCACGCGCACGCTGCGGGGCTGGTCGCTCAGATTGGTGAGCCGGATCTTTTCCCGGATCAGGTAGGAGTCCGCGCTGAAGATCAGCTCACGCACCACGCGCAAATTGTCCACCTGGCCTGTCAGACGCAACGCGCCCTGCTGCCCTGCGGTCAGGTTCAGAGCCTGCTCTTGCGTTTCCAGGGCCCATTGCCCCGTACTCCAGGAAGGCTGGCTGTTGATCACCAGCCCCAGGGGGGCCACGCCCGCTGACTGGGGGTCCACCAGGTTCACCAGCGTCGAATCCGGCGCAAGTCCGGTCTGGTACTTTTTGAGCCTGAAAGAACGCAACGTGCCCCCGCCCGTATAAACCACCGCCTCATAAAGAGGCGACTGCACCGTCAGGTCACGGCCGGGCGAAGGCGTAAACGCGGGCAGGGGAGCGTTTTTTGCGGCCGCAGGCGGCTGAGCCGCTTCCCGCGCTCTGGCCGCCTCCTGAAGCGCGGCTTGCTGTTGGGCCAGCTCCTGCGGGTCAGGGGTATGCACCCATCCCATGTATTCGGCCAGGCGTCCCCAACCGAAAAGCACGATCAAACAAAGCGCAATGGCCAGAATCAGATTTTTACCGTCTTGCATAGGGGCGTTTACTCCTGAGACATGGGCGGGACGTTGCGGCGTCGCCGTGGGGGTGGAACAGGATCATAGCCCGACCCGCCCCACGGATGGCAGCGCGCCAGGCGCCTGAGCGCCAGCCAGCCGCCCCGCAGTACGCCGTGACGCAGGATGGCCTCCGCGGCGTAGGCGGAACAGGTGGGATAAAAGCGGCAGGCGGGAGGCAGCATGGGCGAGATGCAACGCTGATACACGCGTATGGGCAAAACGCAAAGAGAGCGCAGCAGCCTACGCATCATAAACCGCCTGAAAATGAACGCTTCGTTTGGGGGCGCGCCAACCGCCGCAGCAAGGGCAGAAGTTCGGCTGCCACGCGGGAGAGATCCAGCGCTGCCTTTCCGGCGTGTCGCTTGGCCACAGTCACAATATCGGTCTCCACGGGCAAAGCATCGACATGCAGGCGAAAAAATTCCCGCAACAGCCGTTTCACGCGATTGCGGACCACCGCATTGCCAACCTTGCGGGAAACGGCCATGCCCATGCGCGCACAGGCGCCGGGCTGCTCTCGCCAAAGCGCAAAAACGAGGAAATGCTCGGAATGATAACGCCGCCCGCGTTCATAGCAGGCTGTGAACTCCGCACGGCGGCGAACCCGGGCTTGCCGCCGCAGAGTCAGACGCGGGCGCATGGATGTTCCCGACATATAAGTGCAAAGGGGCACGACCCCGCCCGGCTCAGGCGCTCAGGCGTTTACGGCCCTTGGCGCGGCGGCGGCGCAGGATGGCCCGGCCGCCGGGGGTAGCCATGCGGGCGCGGAAACCGTGGGTGCGGGCTCTTCTGATCTTGCTGGGTTGATATGTTCTTTTCATGATTTTGCTCCTCTGAGAGTTAAAAACGCTCCGCACGGCGCGTCTGGCCTATCATGCAGGGCCTGGTTTTGCAGACAACGCCGCACGGCGCGACGCATGGCCGCTGTCGCATCTGCACGCCCTTGCGGGAGACATCCGCCGCGTCCATAAGCCCTTCGGGCAAAAGGGCACGGCCCTGACGGGCCGCCATTCGGTCGCGACGAGGCGCGGATGCAGCCGAACAACGCATCCAGCGGCTGAGCGAGCTTAAAAAAACATAGCCTTTCAAAGGCAATCCGCTCTGCAACAGCGCGCAGATGTTGCGGGCGACGGCGCAACGCCGTAAAAAAAGCGGACACATGGCGGCCTCACCGCCCGGCTATCACATCTGCGTCCCAAAACGCGCCGCATCCCGGAGCATCGACCGGTTGCCGGGGGCAAGCCTTATCCTCGCGCCACGCCGTATGGGATAATGGAAAAAGCTACATACACGCCCTGTGTTCCTCAGTCAAGCGGCAGAACAAGGCTCTTCGGGGCAGACGCATCTTCTGCGGCAGCCCTGTCAGCCTGCGTCGGTCCGAGTTTCTTCCTCTCTGCTTCAGCGGCCGAAGGCAAAGAACAGCAGTCAGCGCGACGCGCCAGGCGCGCGCGGAGGAACAGGAGCCACCGGCGTGATCGGCAACGGCACGGGTGGCGCCGTTGCAGGCGCCGCGCCTGTATACGGCGCGGCTGTCCCGACTGATGGCGAAGATGCCGCGGATGCGCTCCGGGGAGCAGCAGGCGCGCCGCGCGAGGCGGTCGCCTCCGTGGTTTTTTTTGCGGTTGCGGGAAGTTCTGCGCGTGGCGGCGTGAGCGACGTGCGCCCGGCATTGGCCGGAGCGGCAACCGTTTTGGCACTCCGGCTCGCCTTGGGCCGCGGCGCGGAGCGGCGGCGACGGACGGGCACGGGCTGCACGGCTTTGACCGAGCCGGGCGGCAGAAGTTGCGGCACCGAAGCCGGGTCCGCGAAGCTCGCGCCGCCCATCCGGAGCTGGCGGGGGATCACCAGTGTATTCCAATACAGTCGCGCGCCGCCGTCCTGAATCCAGGCCTGATCCAGATTGGCGCCGCCTGAGGGCAAAAACGCGGGCAGACGCGGCGGCAAGGGCACATACGTTGCCGGCGGTTGCGGAGCCACAGGACGGCTTGCCAGTGGCGCGGCGGGCAGGCCCGCACAGGGCCCGGGCGGCAGGGGACGGGAATCCGCGGCTTTGACCGGCGCGCTCTGGCAGAGACTCAGAAGAAACGCCACGAAAAAAAAGATGCGCATGGGAAACCACCTTTACAGTGTTTATCGGCAGCTGTCCGGAGAGCTTTAGAGCGTTTTGCTCATGAAAGTAGCAAAACGCTCTAAAAATGAATCCCTCGGAGGCCGGGCATTCTTGACAGCGCCGTCCGGCTTGGGCAGAGTCGCGATAATTGCCCCGCACGGCCAAGGAGAAAACATGCCTATGCCCGCACCTCTTGCCACACTGACTCTCCCGGCGCCCTGCATCGTGCTGATCGGCATGCCGGGCGCAGGCAAAACCACTGTGGGCGGCGCGTTGGCGCGCGAGCTGGGCTGGGCCTTTCTGGACAGCGATCATCTGATCGAGGCTGTGTACGGCGCGCGTCTTCAGGACATTACCGACGCGCTGAGCAAGGAAGCATTTCTGGACGCGGAATGCGAAGTCATTTGCGCCATCAAGGCCAACAGGGTGGTGCTGGCCACCGGGGGCAGCGTGGTGTACCGAGAAGCGGCCATGCGCCGTCTGGCCGGGCTCGGGCCCATTGTACATCTGGATGTGCCGCTCGCCACTGTGGAAGAACGCGTGGCCCGCAACCCCCAGCGCGGTTTGGCCATTGCGCCGGGCCAGACCCTGGCCGACATTTTCCGGGAGCGGGAAGAGCTCTACCGGGTCTGGGCGAACGTGCGCTGCGAGGCCCAGGCCAAAAATCCCCTTCAATGCGCCCGCTGGATCATTGACCATCTGCCGCCGGGCATCCCGGCTCAGGATGCCTGAGCCAGACTCAGTAAATTCCTTTCCGCCTTAGAGCATAGTGCTTTTAAAACGCTCGCTCCAGCGCGTAACGGCGCAAGGAAATTTCGCCTGCGCCTGTCTCTGCTGTCGTCATCCGTAAGGCGCACAGCCGCCGCAACGCGGCGTACATTCAGGCGAAAACCGCGTTTTTCGCCTGAATGCCACCTTTGACTTTCATAAAAAGTCAAAGGTAATCTGCTCCAGCTGCTTTCATGAGCAAAATGCTCTGGCGCGTTCCTCTCGCTGCGCCGGGGGGACCCTGCGGCCTCAAAAGGCTCTGTACCCGGGCGCAATCAGCCCGCAGCGCAGAAGCATATCCCGCCTTTTTGCGCGGAGCGGCCGGAGCCTGCCAGGCGACCCGCAATGGGCGCGCTGCCGCAGGCCGGCCCGGTTTACGGCTTTTGCCCGAGGATGTACGCGCAGGCCGCGGCCAAATCCGGCAAAACCGGTATGGGCGGCCCGGCTTGCCGCGCCAGCCCGACAGCCTCTTTTTCTCCCCAGCCCGTGCGGAGCAGAATCGGGCGGCATCCGGCCGCGCGCCCGGCCTGGACATCGCGCAGGCGGTCGCCGATCATCCAGGACGCTGCCGGATCAATATCCCATTCGCGCACGGCCCGCAGCAACAGGCCCGGCGCAGGCTTGCGGCAGGCGCACGGCCCGCTGATTTCGGGCAGATGCGGGCAATGGTACCAGGCGTCCACGGCCGCGCCCAGGGGGTGCAATTGCGCATTGATCCGCGCATGCAGCGCCTGCACCTCCCTCTCGCCGAACAGCCCCCGCGCGATGCCGGACTGATTGCTGACCACCACCAGCAGCCAGCCCGCCGCCTTGAAGCGGGCCAGGGCCTCGGGCACGCCCGGGAGCCAGCGCCAGTCCTCCCAGCGATGCACATAGCCCGAGTCGTGATTAAGGGTGCCGTCGCGATCCAGAAAAATCGCGCGGCGTGCGGTGGAGATCATGCACAGATGCTAGCGGCGGAAGGGCCAGAGGTAAAGTATATACTTTGCGGCTTTCGCTCTGCCCGCTGTCAAATGCCTTATAGAGCATTTTGCTTTTGAAAGTATTCAATTTCAAAAGCGGCGCTGCCATCATTTCCCCGCAAGCGGGACAAGCCCCCGCAAGCGGGACAAGCGCCTGAAAAGCGTGGTTTTCAGGCTCATTGCTTCAGCCGTTGCGACGAAGGAAGCTACGGATGAAGACAGCAACTGGTTACTGCGACAGCCAGCCAACGCAACCGCTGTCGCCATCCGTAAGGCTCGCAGACTCGCCAACGGCTGGCGCAAGCAAGCAAAGCTTGCTAACGGCTACCGCCGGCGCGGGCGTCCGTTCCCGCGGCCGCCAGAGCGGTTGCCGTTTTCAAAGCAAACCGCTCTGGATCTGCGGCCGGCCTATGTGGGGCAGGGCGCGCTCCAGGGCGTGCCCGATGCTGAGCAGATCCGCTTCTCCGAAGGCTTTGCCGATCAATTGCAGGCCAACGGGCATCCCGCTTTCCCCGCCCAGGCCCGCGGGCAGGGCCAGACCCGGCAGGCCCGAGAGGTTGAGCGAAAGGGTATAGGCGTCCATGAGATACATTTGCAGGGGATCGGCCGTGTGGCTGCCCAAATCCCAGGCCGTCACCGGCGAGACTGGGGCGCAGAGCGCGTCGCAGAGCTCCAGGGCGGCCAGATACTCGTCGCGGATCAGGCGGCGCACCTGCGCGGCCTTGCGGTAGTAAGCGTCGTAATAGCCTGACGAAAGCACATACGCCCCGAGCATGATACGGCGCTTGACCTCCTGGCCGAAGCCTTCGGAGCGGGACTTGACGTAGAGCTCCTCCAGGTTTTTGACGTTGGCGGCGCGGCGGCCGTAGCGCACGCCGTCAAAGCGGGCCAGGTTGGAGCTGGCTTCGGCCATGGCGATAATATAGTAGGTCGCAATGGCCGCATCCGTATGCGGCAGGCTCACTTCCACCAGTTCCGCGCCCTGGTCGCGCGCCTTTTGCAGGGCGGCGTCGCAGGCCGCGCGCACCTCCGGCGCCAGACCGTCTTTGAAAAATTCCCTGGGCAGGCCCAGGCGCACGCCCTTGAGATCACAACGGGTCAGGGCCGCGGCATAGTCCTGCCCAGGCCGCGGGTCGCTGGTGGCGTCACGCGGATCGTGCCCGGCGATCACCGTCAGCACCCGGGCGCAATCTTCCACGCTGCGAGCCAGCGGCCCGATTTGATCCAGTGAGGAGCCGTAGGCAATCAGCCCGTAGCGCGACACCCGGCCATAGGTGGGCTTGATGCCCACGCAGCCGCAGAGCGAGGCGGGCTGGCGGATGGAGCCGCCCGTATCGCTTCCCAGAGAGGCAAAGCACTGCCCGGCGGCCACTGAAGCGGCGGAGCCGCCCGAGGAGCCGCCCGGCGTTTTGGCCGTATTCCAGGGATTGCGGGTTTTTTTGTAGGCGGAATTTTCCGTGCCCGAGCCCATGGCGAATTCGTCCAGATTGGCTTTGCCCAGAATCACGGCCCCGGCCGCGCGCAGCTTTTCCACCACAAAGGCGTCATAGATGGGCGTGAATCCTTCCAGGATGCGCGAGCCCGCGGTGGTGGCGAGGCCTTTGGTGGAGAGCGCATCCTTGAGCGTCACGGGCACGCCCCAGAGCGGCAGCGCCGGATCAGGCCCCTGCCGGTCAAGCTCCGCCGCGCGGCTGCGCGCGCCGTCAGCGTCCACAGTGAGCATGGCTGCGATTTCGGGTTCTGTGGCAGCCATGCGTTCCAGGCAGGCAGCGGTTGTTTCCGCGGCGCTGAGTTCCTTTTTTTGCAGGGCCGTGGCCACTGCCGTGAGCGAGAGTGAACAGATGTCGGTCATGCATATCCTGCCTGGAGCTGAAAAGATGTCGGGCCATCAGGGCTCTTGCCGCAACGATTCGAGCCTACACGATTCTCGGAACAATGAAGTATTCCCCGTCCTGCTCCGGCGCGTTGGCCAGCACTTCCCGTCGTATGCGGCGGTTGACGGCCTGATCCTCCCGCCCCGGGGCCGCGTGCTGCGCCGGGCTGTACAAGGGCTCCACATTTTCGGTGTCCACCCGGGCGAGCACATCCATATAGCCCAGGATATCCCCGAACTGGCGGGCAAACAGGGCCTGTTCTTCCTCGCTGACGCTCAGGCGGGAAAGTGCAGCCATGTGGGCCACTGCCTCGGGGCTGATGGTTTTGTTTTCTGCCATTGCTTGCATCCTTTGTCTGTAGGGCGCGCCTGCCCAGGCCCGGCGCCGCGGCAACAGCGCGCCGGCGGCTGATACCATATAACTTTACGCGTTACACGGTACTAGCGGGCCGGCGGCCTTGCGGGCAGGCGCAGCTTGTAGGAAGGCTGCGGCGTGGCGCTCAGGGGCAGGACGCCGGTTGCCGGGGCCTGGGGCTGAGGCGCGGCGGGCGCTATGCCCGGAACCTGGGGGTTGCCTTCGGCGTCCACGGCCGGCAGGCCCTGCATACGCAGCGCGGCCCGTTGCAACACGGCGGCTCGGGCCTGGCTGAATTGCTCCAGGTTGAGCGGGGTCATGCCCGCGGCCGCAGCCTGAAACAGAAAGAGCCTCTGATGCGCCACGCCCGCGCTGTCCCAGGTGATGGGAGCCATGCCCCAGATCATCCGGGCCGCGCGCCCGGCGCGCGCGGTTATTTCCGGCGCAGTCAGGCGGGAAGTAAGCCCCAGCGAGGCGGCAAAGCGTGTGAAATCATAGCCCAGGGCCACCCAGAGGTCAGTGCCCGGGGCTTGCAGGGCGCGCGGAGCCTGTGCGGCATTCCATGCGCCGGGGAACACGGCCAGGACGTATTTTTCCGCATTGGGCACCAGCTTGCCGGAGAGGCTCTGCTCCCAGAGGGTCGTGCCCAGCAGCACCAGACGATCCTCGCCGTTGTACAGCAGGCTGGTGGTCAGCATATCCATGTTTTTCCAGGAGTCGGGCAAAAAGAGGGCCTCAAAGGCCGTCTGGGGAATGGGCGCGCCGCTGCCCTCGGCCTGGGCTGCGTTGATCAGCGGCGCCACAGCGTCGCTCCAGGAGCCGGGGTTTGCCGGATCATACGAGGCTTTTTGCAAAACCATGTTCCGGGCGGCCAGGCTTTGCTCCAGCAGGCCGGTCATGCGCGCGCCGTAGGCGTCACTCGGATAAAAGGCTCCATAGGCGCGGATGTTCAGGCCGTTGGTGGCAAAAGCGATCAAGGTGTCGATCTGGTCCTGCGGGCTGGGGAAAAACCGCCAGGCCCTGGCCCCCTCGTCGCCCTCTTCCAGGGAAGGCAAAAAAGTGAAAAAAGCGCGTTGTTCCGTGGCCCTGGCCGCGCGGGCCTGGGCATAGCTGCGGGCCTGCAGCGGGCCGCCCACCACGGCGCATTCCGAAGGCAGGGCGGTCAGCCGGGCCAGCCAGTCCGGAGCTTCGGTATTGACCATCTCAAGACGCGGCTTGCTGGCCCCGCCAGCCAGCTCGCGCATGGCCAGCTGCGCTCCGCGCCTGATTTTGTTGGCAATGGGCGCGTACGGGCCGGAAGCGGGCAGAGCCAGCACAATGCAGGGCCCGGCCTTCGGCATGGGCGTCGCGGGCGGGAGCGGCCCGGCTTCGCGCTTGCCGAAGGGCATCTGGCAGGCGGCAAGCATGAGCAGCGCGGCCAGACTGACGAAGGCCGCGAAAAGGGCAGGGGGGCTGAAAGGCACAGGACGAGGCAGGGTAGGCATGGCGGCTCCTCGTAGCGTATTTTCTGCTTGAGAGTCTCTCATTTCAATCGGAATGCCGCAGGAACAAAGCGTCGGGCAACAGACAGCCGGACGGACCCGCTGTGCCGCCGGCAAGGCTCAGGACGCGCCCGCGGCCGCCGAAACGGCATGTTCAGGGACGCGGCAGGCGCTTTGATCAGAAAAAAAGGCCCGACCGTATCGGTCAGACCTTTTTTAGTACAGCATACGCGTGCTGGCAAGCCGGTCACGTCGGCTTATTTCTTCACTTCCGTGTAATCGGCGTCCACCACGTCGTCATTGCCGGAATTGCCGGCATTGGCGGAACCGCCCGCGGCCCCCGCGCCTGCGCCGAAGCCGGCGCCTTGCTGGCCGCCCGCGGCTCCGGCGTTCTGCTGGGCCTGCTGCTGGTAGAGCTGCTCAGCCAACTTGTGCGAAGCCTTGGCCAATTCCTCGGTGGCGTTTTTAATGGCCGCGGCGTCCTCGCCTTCCATCAGCTTGCGCAGTGAGGCGATTTTTCCTTCAATGTCGCTCTTCACGGACGCGTCCGCCTTGTCGCCGAGATCGGTCAGGGATTTTTCCGTGCCGTAAATCAGGCTGTCGGCATGGTTGCGGGCTTCGATCAGCTCCTGCTTCTTTTTGTCGTCGCTGGCGTGGGCCTCGGCTTCGCGCACCAGGCGCTGAATGTCCTGCTCGGAGAGGCCGGAAGAAGCCGTGATCTTGATGGACTGTTCCTTGCCCGTGCCCATGTCCTTGGCCGAGACATTGACGATGCCGTTGGCGTCGATATCAAACGAGACCTCGATCTGCGGCACGCCGCGCGGCGCCGGGGGGATGCCGGTCAGGTCAAAGCGGGCCAGGGTCATATTGTCGTTGGCCATGGGGCGTTCGCCCTGAAGCACATGGATGGAGACCGAGGGCTGATTGTCCGCGGCAGTGGTGAAAATCTGACTTTTGCGCGTGGGGATGGTGGTGTTGCGCTCAATAAGCCTGGTGAACACGCCGCCCATGGTTTCAATGCCCAGGGAAAGCGGGGTCACGTCGAGCAGCAGCACGTCCTTTACGTCGCCGCTGAGGATGCCGCCCTGAATGGCCGCGCCCATGGCCACCACTTCGTCGGGATTCACGGAGCGGTTGGGCTCCTTGCCGAAAAAGTCGCTGACCACTTTCTGGATCAGGGGCATGCGGGTCATGCCGCCCACCAGGATGACTTCGTCAATCTGCCCGGGCTCAAGCCCGGCGTCGGTCAGAGCCTTGTTGCAGGGCTCAATGGTGCGATCCGCGAGATCGCGCACCAGAGATTCCAGCCTGGCCCTGCTGAGTTTGATCAGCAGATGCTTGGGGCCGTTCTGATCCGCAGTGATGAACGGCAGATTGATTTCTGTCTCCATAGCTGTGGACAAATCTTTCTTGGCCTTTTCCGCGGCTTCTTTCAAGCGCTGCAGGGCCATGCTGTCCTTGGAAAGATCGATGCCGTTTTCTTTTTTGAATTCTTCAACCAGCCAGTTGATGATCCGCTGGTCGAAATCTTCACCGCCCAGGAAGGTGTCGCCGTTGGTGGCGCGCACTTCCACGACGTTGTCGCCCACTTCCAGAATGGAAATATCAAACGTGCCGCCGCCCAGGTCGAAAACCGCGATTTTTTCATTGGCCTTTTTGTCCGAACCGTAGGCCAGGGAAGCGGCTGTGGGCTCGTTGATGATCCGCTTGACCTCAAGACCGGCGATGCGCCCCGCATCCTTGGTGGCCTGACGTTGGGCGTCGTTAAAGTAGGCAGGCACGGTGATCACGGCTTCAGTCACCGGCTCGCCCAGGTAAGCTTCGGCGTCGGCCTTGAGTTTGGCCAGGATCATGGCGGAAATCTCAGGCGCGCTGTAGACGCGGCCATCGACTTCCACTCCGGCGTCGTCATTGGGAGCCTTGGTAATGGCATAGGGCGAATGTTCTTTCCAGCGATCCACTTCGGGGCTGTCATATTTGCGGCCCATAAGGCGCTTGATGGCGAAAATGGTACGCTTGGGATTGGTCACGGCCTGGCGCTTGGCGATTTCGCCCACCAGCCGCTCCTTATCAGTGAAAGCCACCACGGAAGGCGTGGTGCGGCCGCCCTCGGGATTGGTGACGCATTTGGGGTCTTTGCCCTCCATGACGTACACGCAGGAGTTGGTGGTGCCAAGGTCAATGCCGATAATTTTTGACATATGTGTGTCCTCCTCAGGGAAATATGGTCAGGCCTGGCGGAGCGTTACCCCGCTGCACGCACAAAAGCGCTCATTTTGCTGCGGAGAATCCGCGCGGATCTGCCCGTTGCGAGCCGTTTGGACGTTCGCGGGGGGCCAAAGCGGACGCCGCAATATGCCTCTGATGCTGGCAACGTGCGCCGCGCGAGCAATAAAATAAGGCTTCCTGTGGGCGCGTCCAGTGCCGGAGAAAGATTTTTACAAAAAAACCTCTTTTTTTGCAGGAAGCCGATGAACATTCTCTGAGCAAGAAGAGGAGGGAAATTTTTAGAGCGGTTTGCCAATTTCATTGGCAAACCGCTCCAGGTGCGTGTTAGCACTATCCTGCGCATTCTCAACTGTTTTAAAGAGTTCAGCGAAAACCCTTTCCCCGGCGGAAGTGCGAGGCAGTGTTCCGAAAAAACAAGGCTTTTCTGATAAGCATGCACAGGCATCTAGAGCAGATTACCTTTGACTTTTTATGAAAGTCAAAGGTGGCATTCAGGCGAAAAACGCGGTTTTCGCCTGAATGTACGCCGCGTTGCGGCGGCTGCCGCTTTTGCGTCAGCAGAGCATTTTCAAAGAGAAAATGCTCTAGCCTGTGTGAGCGGTGGCCGTGCTTGTCGCGTCCGCGCCCTGATTGCGGATATTGTCCAGAATGGCCGCAATCACCTGCGCCTGCCGGTTCATGGCATCCACTTCAGCGGCGGCGTTGTTCATGGCCTCGGCCATATTGCTGCTCAGGTCGTTAACCTCTGCGATGTTCCGGTTGATCTCCTCGGAAGCCGCGGACTGTTCGGTGGCGGCCGTAGCGATGGCCGCCACCCGACTGCTGGAATCATTGGCCAGGCTGAAGATTTGCTCCAGGGAACCGCCGGAATCCTGAGCCATGCCGGTCACCTCGTCAATGGCCCGCACCGCGCTTTCCACGGTAAGCGCGCTTCTGCCGGTCCCCTGCTGGATGGTCTCAATGGCGGATTCCACATCGCGCGTGGCGCTCATGGTTTTTTCAGCCAGCTTGCGCACTTCGTCGGCCACCACCGCAAAGCCGCGCCCCGCATCACCGGCGCGGGCGGCCTCAATGGCCGCGTTGAGCGCCAGCAGATTGGTCTGATCCGCAATGTCGCGGATCAGCGTGAGCACCGCGCCGATATCCCGCGCCTGCCTGTCCAGGCTTTCCATCTCGCTTTTCAGGCCGTTGGACTGCTCCTGCACGGATTGGATGCTCCGAATGGTGCGCAGCATCCGCTCCGTGCCGTCCCGGGCCTGCCCCTGCACCGAGGAGGAGGCGTGCGCCGCATTTTCGGCATTGCCCGCCACTTCCAGCACGGTGGAATTCATTTCTTCCATGGCTGTGGCTGTTTCGGCCATGCGCGCGGCCACCCGCCGGGTATGCTCGCGCACGTCGTCGATCTTGCCCGTAAGCTGATCCGCCGTGGCGTTGAGCCCGGCCACCACGCCTTCCAGAGAGTTGACCGTGTCCATACGGGCCTTGACGCTGGCCTCCTCGGCTTCTTTTTGCAGGCGCAGGCGTTCGGTGACGTCCCTGGCCACTTCGAGGTGCCCGATCCTCTGGCCCTCCTGATCATGCAGATAGTCCAGCGAGATTTCCATGCTCCTGCCGTTGGGCATGTGATTGAGGACGTTGTGGTTGCCCTGGCGCAATTGTTCGATGCCGCACTGGGGGGTATTGCAGATATTTCCCTTTTTTTCCGAACAATGGAGGCCGCGCACCTCGGCCATATCGGTTTTGCCCATGCTGTTGAGGGCAACCGTGTTGCAGAAGGTCCAGCGCATATCCATGTCCGTGACGGAGATGCCGTAAGGCAGCGCATTGAGGATGCTCTCGTACCAGTGAGACTGCGCGCGCAGCTTGCCGACCATGCCCCGCAGGGCTTCGGCCAGATGGCCCAGACAATCGCCGCGGTATACGTCCAGATCGACGTTGTCCCCTTGGGCCACGGCTTCGGCAAAGCTCACGCATTTTTTGATTGGCCTGAGTGTGCGGCAAATGTAAACGCTGCCGAGCAGCATAATCAGCGCGGCGGCCGCGAGACTGCAGAACAGAGCGGCAAAAAGGCCGTCTGACGCGGGAACATTGGCCGCCAGGCCGGGCTCAAGCTGTGCCGCCTGCTGGAATGAACGATCCAGATAGATATAACCGGTGGCCATCATGGCAGCGCAGGTCAAAAGCACTGCACCGATAAGAACAAGCACAAGTTTTGTGTCGAGAGTTGAGCGCATTATGTGTTTCCTCCACTAGCGGGCAGACGATGCAGTGTGCTTTGGCCCGGGCGGGCCGATTTTCTCCTCCTGCGACATGCAGCTGGCGAAAAAAGGGGGGGCCCCGGGGCGCTCCCGGAACAGGTAAAGAGCATGTGGGCAGGTAAGCGGAAAGATCCGGAAGGCGTTTTTACAGCGCGACTCGCGTCGCTTGCCAGGGCAGGCGCGTGCGGCCACTGCGCCTGCTTTCGCAAGGCATGAGCTTGTGGTACGCAGCGGGGGAAAAGACAGGCTCTCTCTCTCTCTCTCTCTCTCTCTCTCTCTCTCTCTCTCTCTCTCTCTCTCTCTCTCTCGGGACGACGAGAAGGGACTATTCTGCATAACCAATCCTGCGGTTAGAGCAATTTCATTTTGAAATTGAAGGATTCACTTTTAAGGTGAAACTTCTTTCTCAACCATGTAAAATTAACATGACTTTTTTAAGAAAATCATCGCAAAGGTGAACCCCTCTTGAAATTGTTCTGGCGGTTGCGGGAGCAGGCATTTTCAAAACTTTGCGATTATATAATCTCAAAGTTACTTTGCTCCAGAATATGCACGATGCAAATTGTTGCCTTGCGGCATCGAAAGCCGCAGGCTCCGGGCAGCTCTCAACAGGATTTTCGGATAAAACGCAAAAATTTATGCACTGAACAGGTTTTTATGTATCTGAAAAAAGCGTTGCGTATGAAGGGAGACAGTGCCCGCGCAGCGGCTCCCGGCGGCATATATGGGCCTCTTCCTGAGTCGTATACTAGGGAATTGTTGAAAAGTCGACAACAATATCAGCCTGCGAGGAGGCGGCGTGTTGGCGGCTCCGGACCACGGCAAGGCTGCCCTGCGCTGACGCCGCAGTGTGCGCGACGCCGCGGGCGTCAGCCGTTGGCGGCTGTGCCGCCTTACGGATGACGACAGCAGAGACAGGCGCAGGCGAAATGTACTTTCGCCGTTACGCGCCGGAGCGAGCGTTTCAAAAGCAATATGCTCTACTTGACCAGAGAGGAAAGCGCGAGCACCAGACAGATGCCGAAAATACAGGAGACAGTCGCCAGATTTCCATTGCCTGAGACATTGGCTTCAGGGATGACTTCTTCCACAACCACATAGATCATGGCTCCGGCGGCAAAAGACAGGGCCACCGGCAGAAGCCCGGCCGCGATTCCGGCTGCCAGCGCGCCGGGAACCGCGCCCAAAGGGGCCGTGACGCCGGAAAGCACGCCGTAAAAACAGGATTTGCGGGCTGAGTAGCCTTCGGCGCGCATGGCCGTGGAAACGACCAGCCCTTCCGGCACATTTTGCAGCATGATGGAAAAGGTCAGCACCAGAGCCGTTGTCAGGCCGAGGCTTTCGGAGCCCACGTTCAGGCTTTCGACCGCGGCCGCGCCGTATCCCACGCCGATGGCCAGGCCTTCGGGAATATGATGCAGAGCCATGGCCGTGACCAGAAGGATGCTGCGCCGCCAACCGGTCGAAAGGCCCTCCGTGGTATCCTGGAGCATGTGGATGTGCGGCAGCACGCGGTCCAGGCCCCAGAGAAAAGCCGCGCCCAGCAGCAGGCCCGGGATAATGGGCGCAAAGGACCAGCGCCCCAGATGCGCGGAAAGTTCAAGCGCGGGTTGCAGCAGGCCGAAAAAAGCCGCAGCCAGCATCATGCCCCCGGCCGCGCCCAGCAGACAGTCCATGGCCCGGCGCGAAAACTGACGCCGGGTAAAAATAATCGCCGCGCCCAGGCTTACGGAAAGCCAGGAAAGCAGGCCGGCCACCAGGGCCTGGAATACGGGCTGTGAAAAAAGTTCCATACACGGATGCTCTTGCTGACACGCAGGTTTTGGCCGCGCGCAGGTTCTGTGCTTCTGCCGCGCCGGTGCGCGCAAGTCGGCCCGACGCGTGCTTGTGGACAAGACATGCAAGGAAGCCCGCAGCGCATGTTCTGCTTTCGGCGTGCCTTGCAAACTCCGGTTGCAGTGACACTATAGTCTTTTTGCAGCGGTTTGTCAGCTCATTGACAGTCAGTCGCAGAGCTGACGCGCACAGAGCGAAAAAAGAACAGGTTTCCCGGCACGTTTTTACAAGTCCTGTCGATATTGCAGGGACTGGCGCAGGGTCTCCCTGTCCATGTATTTGATTTCCGCGCCCAAGGGAATGCCCTGGGCCAGGCGGGACAGCCGGATCTGCGGGAAGCGCTTGCGCACCAGCCGCCGGATGAAGGAGGCGGTGTTTTCCGCTTCCAGGGTGGCGCCGAGCGCCAGGATCAGCTCCCGCACCTCGCCTTCGGCCAGACGGTTCACGAGCCTGTCCAGATCCAGGCTTTGGGAATCCGTCCGCTCCAGGGGCGCCAGCAGGCCGCCCAGAATCATATATTGGCCGCGGTAAAAGCCGCCTTCATCCAGGGTCAGCATGCTGTCCCACTCCGTGACCAGGCAAAGCACGTCGCGGCTCCGCCCGGCGTCGGCGCAGATCGCGCAAGGGTCAGTGGACGAAAGGCCGCCACAGCGCGAGCAGAGATGCAGATTGTCGCGCAAATCATGAATGCCCCGGCCCAGACGCCGGGTTTCGGCCTCCGGCCACTTCAGCAGGGTCATGGCCACGCGCATGGCCGACTTGGGCCCCAGGCCCGGCAGCCGGGCGAGCTGCTCCACCAGAGCCTTGAGAGGTTCGGGAATCCGGCTGTGCATGATCGGGTCGCTTAGAATACGCCGGGCAGTTTGATGCCCCCGGAAATAGCGTTCATCTCGCGCTCCAGGGTCTCGCGGGCAATGCGCCCGGCCTCGTTGACAGCGGCCAGGATAAGATCCTGAAGCATTTCCACGTCGCCGCCTTCCAGAGCTTTGGGATCGATAATCAGCTTGCGCAGCTCCTGCCTGCCGGAAACCTCGGCCTTGACCATGCCGCCGCCGCTGGCCGCCTCGTAAGAGCGCTCGGCCATCTCCTGTTGCAGTTTGGACAGTTTGCCTTGCATGACCTGTGCCTGGCGCAGGATGTCGTTCATATTACGCATGGTTTGCTCCTTGAAAGCTTAGGATTTGATTTCAGTGCAATGCTCGATGGAAGCCTTGAGCACTTCCAGGCAGGGTTGCAGCTCGGGTTTCTTGCTGAACTCCGCAATGAGCTCTGGCTCGCTGCGCGTCGGACGCGGGGCGAGCAGCTCCAGTTGCGGCTCCCGCAGGCCGTAGGCCCGGAGCGCCGCTTCCAGCGCGCCGCGTTGTTTCTCCAGTTGATGCAGCAGGGTTTCCGCCCTGGGCGTCAGGCGCAGACGCTCCCCCTGCCAGTCCGCGCGCGCGGCGCGCAGCAGATGCTGCGCAGGCGCGGGCCGCCCGGCCGCCTGCTCGGCCGCGCAAAATTCGCAAAAGGCCTGCCAGTCCGGCTGAAAACCGGGAGCCGCGACGCCAGGCGGCGTGGGGAAATGTTCTTCCGCATGTCCGGCTGCCGGGGCCGGGTGCTGCTCCGGCGGCGCATCAGCCGCAGTTGCGCCCGGCATCCCCAGCGTTTCTTCCCCGGCTTTTTCCGGCCGGAGGGGAGAGGGCGCGGCTTGTTTCAGCCCGGAATCCGGGCCGGATGCAGAAGGGGGCTCCGACCGGGACCGGGGAGCGGCCTCAGCTCCGGGCTTTGGCCCTGCGGGAGCTTCTTCCGGCGGCATGGGCGGCACAGCGGAAACGGCAGGCCCACGGGTTCGCGGCGGAGGCGGGGGCGCGGCCGCGGGGTCGTTTTCTGACTCCGGTGGGGGCGAAGCTTCGGGAACGGCAAGGGAGCCGGACGCCTCAGCCCTTGCCGGGCCGCGGTCCGCCTGGCGGTCCGGCAGGCAATCCAGGGGCAGCAGTTGCGGCAGGAGGGCCAGATTGAGCAGCAGCAGCTCAAGAGCGGCCGCCGGTTCCGGGCTTTGCACAATGCCGCGCTGGGCATCCAGCGTCATCTGCCAGGCCGCGTGCAGATGCCCGGCGGAAAAGCGCGGGGCCAGCTCCTGCCAGAGCGCGGCCTCATCCGCGGGCAGTTGCAGACTTTGCAGCATGGCTTTGCCGCCCTGGCGCAGCAGAAAAAGGTTGCGCAGATTCCCGGCCAGCTCGCGCGTGAAAAAACCGATGTCAATGCCCTGCCGGAGAATCTCGCGGCACAGCCCGGCCACAGCCCCGCAATCCCGCTCACGCAGGGCGTCAAACAGGCGGCTGAACACTTCCCGGCCTGCCAGGCCGAGAACTTCGCGGGTCGTGGCCGCGGTCAGGCTTTCGCCGCCCAGAGCCAGCGCCTGATCCAGCAGGGACATGCCGTCGCGCACGCTGCCCGCCGCGCGGCGGGCGATAAGGCGCAACGCGCTCTCCTCAAAAGGGATGCCTTCTTTCTGCAGCACCGCGGTCAAATGGGCCAGGAGCGCCTCTTCGCTCAGATGCCGGAAAACAAAGTGCTGGCAGCGGCTGACGATGGTCACCGGGAATTTGTGGGCCTCGGTGGTGGCGAAAATGAAAACCACGCGCTCCGGCGGCTCTTCCAACGTCTTGAGCAGGGCGTTGAAGGCGTTGCGGGTGAGCATGTGGGCTTCGTCGATAATGAAAATTTTGTAACGGCCTTCCATGGGCGCGTAACCGATGGTCTCGCGCAGGGAACGGGCGTCTTCAACGCTGTTGTTGGACGCGCCGTCAATCTCGGTCACGTCCACATGGCCGCCCTGGGTGATCTTGCGGCACTGGGCGCACTCGTTGCAGGGCTCGGGGCCGGGCGCGTGCTCGCAATTGAGAGCCTTGGCGAAAATGCGGGCAATGGTGGTCTTGCCCACGCCGCGCGTGCCGCTTAAAAGATAGGCGGCCGCCGGGCGATCTTCGGCCGCGGCGCGGGAGAGCACGGCCTTGACCATGTCCTGCCCGGCCACCTGGGCGAAGGTCTGGGGGCGGTAACGCGTTGCGAGAGACAGATGCTTCATGAGGAACTGCCGCCGCTCAGGCGCGGCCGGGCGCTGTGCTTTCGCGATCCGTCAGGGAAAACGCGCCTTGCGGTGCGGCCGTGGGCCATGCGCTGACCTGATCCGCAAGGGCTCGTTCTTCCCGTGGACGTTGAAACGTTGCAGCGCCCCGTCGCGCCTGAAGGCCGGGAAAGGTTTGTTGCGCGCTATACCGTGTAATGATGCAGCCAGCCGGCATACTTGGGATTCTCGCCTTTCACGGCTTTAAAAAATTCCGCCTGTAAATGTTTGGTCACCGGGCCCGCGTGGCCTTGACCTATCCGGCGGTGATCCAGCTCGCGGATGGGCGTAAGCTCGGCCGCCGTGCCGGTAAAGAAGGCCTCATCCGCAATGTAGAACTCGTCGCGGGTAAACTGCTGTTCTTCCACCGCATAGCCCAGGTCGCGGGCCACGGTCATCACCGACTGGCGCGTAATGCCGCCGAGAATGGAAGTCCAGGGGGTTGTTTTGATCAGCCCGTCGCGCACGATGAAAATATTCTCGCCCGTGGCTTCGGAAACAAAGCCGTTGGTATCCAGCATCACGGCCTCGTCGTAGCCATCTTCCTTGGCTTCGATCTTGGCCAGAATGGAGTTGATGTAATTGCCGGAAGCCTTGGCTTTGGACATGCTGGTGTTCACATGGCTGCGCGCAAAGGAGCTTGTTTTGACCCGGATGCCTTTTTCCAGAGCCTCGGCGCCCAGATAGGCTCCCCACGGCCAGACCGCGATGATCGTCTGCACGGCGTTGCTGCCGGGGTAGACGCCCATTTCGCCCCGCCCCACAAAGGAGAGCGGGCGGATATAGCCTTCGGGCAGCTTGTTGGCTTCCAGGGTTTCAATGCAGGCCCTGGCGAGTTCTTCGGCGTTGTAAGGGAGGTCCATGCGCAGAATTTTGGCGGAATTGATCATGCGCTTGCAATGATCCTCCAGGCGGAAGACCGCGGAGGTCCCGTCGGCGCAGGCATAAGCCCGGATGCCTTCAAAAATGGCGCTGCCGTAGTGCAAGGCATGCGTGAGAACATGAACCTGGGCTTCTTCCCAGGGAACCATTTTCCCGTCGAACCAGATGAACTTCGTTGTCTGCATGGCTTAACCTCGCAAAAACCGCTGTGTGGGACGCCGTGCCTCGCCGGGCCGCTGCCGGGCGCGGGGGCGCAATCTCCAAAAACTACTGAAAAGCGACGGAGATGGCAAGCCTTGTCAGCTGACCGCCGAGAGGGTAGAACGGCCTTGGCCGGGAAGGGCCGCGCGGTCTGCGCCAGGCCCCGGCACGGCCCAAACCTGCGCAACGACAATCAGCGTTGAGAGGCGGAAATCATGAATGAAAGCACGATCCTGGGCATTGACGCGGGCGGCACGCATACCGACGCGGTGCTGATTACGACGCGGGGGGCACAACTGCGGCTTGCGGCCGCGGCCAAGGTCCCCACCCGGCATGAGGATTTGCCCGCTTCGGTGCGGGACGTGCTGGCGGAGCTGGCCCGGGCCCTCGGCAGCGACGGCAGGGCCGTGTTGGGCGGCGTGCGGCGCGTGACCCTGGGCACGACGCTGGCCGTCAATGCCCTGGTGCAGGGCCGCGCCGACAGCGTGGGGCTGGCGCTTTCCGCCGGGCCGGGCCTGGACCCGGGCCGCTTCGGCCTGGGCGGGCATGTCTGCGTGGCGCCCGGCGGCCTGGATCATCGGGGCGTGGAAGTGAGCCCCCTGCAAGCGGGCGGGCTGGTTGGCCAGGCGGCGCGCTGGCAAGAGCAGGGCGTGACCGCCGCGGCCTGCGTGGGCAAGTTTTCCCCGCGCAATCCGGCCCATGAGCAGGCCATGAGCGCCGCGATCCTGAAGGGCGCGAAACTGCGGATCACGCTGGGGCACAGGCTTTCAGGCCGCCTGAACTTTCCGCGCCGCATCGCCACGGCCTATTACAATGCCGCTGTGGAGCGCCTGCACAACAATTTTCTGGATGCCGTGGAAGCGGCGCTGGCCGGGGCGGGCGTGCGCGCGTCGGTCAGCCTGCTCAAAGCCGACGGCGGGGCCGTGCCCGTCTCCCTTTCGCGGCGCGAGCCCGTGCAGTCGATTCTCTCCGGCCCGGCGGCCAGCGTGATGGGCGTCATGGCCCTCTGTCCGGGCCTTGCGCAAGGCTGCGCTCTTTTGCTGGATATGGGCGGCACCACCACGGACATGGCCGTTTTTGCCCACGGCTCGCCGGTCGTCGATCGTGACGGGATGCGGCTTGAAGGCCGTCGCACTCTGGTGCGGGCGCTGGCTTCTGTCTCCATCGGCGTAGGCGGGGATTCGCTGCTCAGCGTTGCGGGCGCGGGGCAGGACGCGCGCGTGCGCACAGGCCCGCTGCGCGAGGGGCCCGCGCTGGCCTTCGGCGGCAACCGGCCCACCTTGCTGGACGCGCTCAATGTCGTGAATGATGCGCAAAGCGGCTCCACTGCCGGGGAGGATGAAGGCCTGCGCGGCACAATGGCGGGCAATGCCGCGGCGTCCCGCGCGGGCGTGGCGGCACTGGCCGCCACCTGTGGTCTTGCGCCCGAAGTTCTGGCCCGACGCGCCGTGGACGACGCGCTGGATCAGATCCGGCTGGCCGCGCGGGATTTGATCGAAACGGTCAATGCGGGGCCGGTGTATACCCTGGCCGCGCTCAAGGCCGCGCGGGAAGTCCGGCCCGATCGCCTCGTGCTGGTGGGCGGCCCGGCGGACTGCATCCGCGGGAGGCTGGCCGCGGCCTTTGGCCTGCCGGTGGAAAGCCCGGCCAATGCGGCGGTCGCCAATGCCGTGGGCGCGGCCCTGACCCTGCCCACCGCGGCCCTTGAGATCTACGCGGACACCGGCAGGGGCGTCTTGCGCGCGCCTGCGCTGGATCTGGAAGAGCGCATCGGCAAGGGCTATACCCTGAATGCGGCCGAGCGGCGCGCCGCGGATCTGCTTGCGGCCCGCCTGGCGGCCGAGGGCGTGCCTGAGGCGGCCGTGGAAATCACGGAGGCCGACCTGTTCGCCACCCTGGACGACGGCGGTTACGGCAGCAAGGATATCCGGGTCGCCTGCCAGGTGGTGCCGGGCATTGCCGGCAGGCTCTGAAGCCGGGGCTGCCCGACGGAAACGAATGTCATGCAGATTGTTCTTTTTGAGCCGGAAATACCCCCCAATACCGGCAATATCGCCCGGCTCTGCGCGGCCACGGGCACACGCCTGAACCTCATTGAGCCATTGGGCTTCAAGCTGGAAAACCGTTACCTCAGGCGCGCGGGCCTGGACTACTGGCCCAATGTGGCGCTGCGCGTCTGGCCGGACTGGGACGCCTTTGCGGCGCAAGGGCAGCAGGGCGGCCGCCTGGTGCTGACATCAGCCAAAGAGGCCGCGGCGTGCGCGCCGCTGCAGCATTTCGCCTTTGAGCGCGCCGACTGCCTGGTTTTCGGCCCAGAGACGCGCGGCCTGCCGCCGGATATTCTGGCCCGCTCACCGCATCGGGTGCGCATTCCCATGCTGGAGGGGGGCGTGCGCAGCCTGAATCTCTCCACAGCCGCGGGTATCGTGCTCTACATGGCCCTGGCCCGTTGCGGCCTGCTGGAGGCCTGGGCGTGACCTGCGGTTTGTACAGCGTCTGGGAATGCTGGTGGCTCGCGCCGCTGGCGCTGCTGCTGGATCTGTGCCTGGGCGATCCCAAACTGCCCTGGCCGCATCCGGTCTGTCTTGCAGGTCGCCTTCTGGCCCGCCTGGAAGGCCCGGCGCGGCATTGGATGGAGCGGGGCGGGGCAGAAAGACGCCCCTGGCGCGGGCGGCTGGCCGGGCTGTGCGCGCTGCTTGTTCTGGTCAGTTGCACCGGCCTTGCGGTCTGGCTGTTGATCGGCCTGCCGCTGATCGGGCCGTTGCTGGCCGTCTACCTGGCCTGGGCCGGTCTGGCTCTGGGCAGCCTGCTGGGTACGGGCCGGGAAGTGCTGCGCCGGGTGGAAAGCCGCCCCGTGCCCGAGGCGCGCGAGGCCGTGTCCTGGCTGGTCAGCCGCGACACCAGCCGCATGGACCGCCCGCTGTTGCGCAAGACGCTGGCCGACACGCTTTCGGAGAATCTCACCGACGCGCTGCTGGCTCCGTTTTTCTGGCTTTTGCTGGCCGGGCCCGTGGGTTTGTGGTGCTACAAGGCCGTAAGCACCACGGATTCCATGTGGGGATATATGACCGAGAAGTGGCGCTGGCTGGGCTGGGCCGGGGCGCGCGGGGACGATCTGCTGGCTTTTGTCCCGGCGCGGTTCTCTGTCGTTGCGCTCTGGTTCACGGATCGCTGTTTTCGGAGCGGGCTTTTTTTCGTGCGCGCGGCGGCAAGGCTCAGGCCGGGCGCGGACAAAAAGCGGCATCAGGCGATGAATAGCGCGCAAAGCGCTCCCGGGCAGCCGCCGCGCGACGAAGCACAATCTCCGGCGGGGCGGGCTGGGGGCTTTCACCCCTTGCGGCAATGCCGCTTGCAGGTGCAGAAGGTTCTGGCAGGCAATGGCGCGGCCTTGCCCTGGGATGGCCTGTGGCCGGGTTTCGGGGTCATTGCGCGGCAGGCCGCGGGCATGCCCAGCCCCAATTCCGGCTGGCCCATGACCGCCTGCGCCTGGCTTTGCCGGGCGCGCATGGCCGGGCCTTCCGTCTACTTCGGCGCGCTCACGCCCAAGCCCTGGCTGGGGCCGCCCGAAAGCGCGGCAGCCCCCTGGGATGCGGCGCGGCTGCTGGCGCTTTGCGCGCTCTTGCGCTATAGTGCCGTGTGCGGGGCCCTGCTCCTCTGGCTGGGATGCCTCGCGCTTTCGTTTTTTTCTCTTTCGTAGCCTGTCACGCATAACGGTACAGGCTGCCGGAGTCAGCCCTCATGGCAATGCCGCCCGCCAAAAAGCTGTCTTTTTCCGTGCGGCGGCGGTATACTGAGGACTGACATTAGCCGCCGCCCGGAAATCCGGCGCGCCGCCGAAAACGGCGCAGATGCAGCCGGAGCGACCGAATGAGCCTTTGAAAAAGTGTAGCGTTTCAAAAGCAATATACTCTGGAAGGACGTTCACATGCTTCTGGCCGCATTGTACGCCGCGTGTCTGGTGGTGGGTTTTCTGTGCGGAGCCACGGGCGTGGGCGGCGTGCTGATCCCGCCCCTGCTGGTCCTGCTCAGCGGTCTTGAGACTCATACGGCCATGGGCACGTCTCTGGCCAACATGTTTGTTCTCGCCGTTGTGGGCACCTGGATGTTTCAGCGTCTGGGTCTGATCAACTGGCGGGAGGCCATTCCCCTGGTGCTGGGCGGCGGCCTGGCGGGCTGGCCCGGCGCCTGGTGCAACGCCCGCCTGGATTCCGGGCCGCTGATCTACATTTTGGGCGTGGTGATTGTGCTGGCCGGGGTCTGCGCGCTCCGGCCCCCTTCCTCTGCCGCGGCCGAGAACGCGCATCCTTTCTGGCACGGCCGCACGGGGCTGTTTTGCGTGGGCGCGGTCATCGGCTTTATCGCCGGGCTGACCGGCGTGGGCGGCGGCGTGCTTTCCGTGCCCTGGATGATCATTGTGGGCTATGCGCCGATCGTGGCCGTGGCCCTGTCCATGCCCTTTCAGATCCTGGCCACCTTTTCCGGCTCTCTGGCCAATGTGGCGAGCGGATATCTGGATTATGAGCTTTTGCCCGGCCTGACGCTGGTTGTGCTTTTCGGCTTCTGGTGGGGCGTGGCCGCGGCCCGGCGCATTCCGCCGCTGCTCCTGCGCCGGATCATCGGCCTGGTCTGCTGCGGGCTGGGCGTTTTTTTGCTTGTGCGCCAGCTTGCGAGCTAGCATACTGGACGCGAAATGATGGCAGCGAAGTGATTGAAAATGAATATTTTCAATCAAAAAATGCTCTAGCCCCAACCAGGCCCGCGCCCTATGAATATCGCCGCTGTTTTCATCCGCCGTCCGGTCGCCACGGCCCTGATCATGCTGGGCATGCTTTTCTTCGGCGTTACGGGTTATGTGAACCTGCCGGTCAACCAATTGCCCAATGTGGATTTTCCCACCATCCAGGTCAGGGCCGATCTGCCCGGCGCGGACCCGGAAACCATGGCCGCCTCCGTGGCCACGCCTCTGGAAAAGGAATTTTTCACCATTGCGGGCATTGATTCCATTTCCTCGGTCAATGCCGTCGGGCGCACCCGGATCACCATCCAGTTCGCCCTGGATCGCGATATCGACGCCGCGGCCCTGGATGTGCAGTCGGCCATCGGCCTGGCCCAGCGCCGCCTGCCCGCGAGCATGACCACGCCGCCGAGCTTCCGCAAGGTCAATCCCGCGGACATGCCCATTCTCTATCTGCGCGTTTCCTCGCCCACCTTGCCCCTCTATTCCCTCAACGAATACGCGGACACGCTCATCGGCCAGCGATTGTCCATGATCGAGGGCGTGGCCCAGGTGGTGATCTACGGTCAGAAAAAATATGCCGTGCGCGTGCAACTGGACCCTGACGAGCTGGCCTCGCGCGGCCTGGGCATTGATGAGGTGGCCGACGCTGTGATGGCCGCCAACAGCAAATTGCCCACAGGAACCCTGGAGGGCGCGAGCCGGGCCAGTTCGATCAAGGCCTCGGGCCAGCTTGAAAACGCGCGGGCCTTCCGCGACGTGGTGGTGGCCTACCGCAACGGCGCGCCCGTGCGCCTGCGCGATCTGGGCACGGTTGTGGACAGCGTGGAGCAGGACAAGCAGATCTCCTGGAGCAACGGCGGCGCGCCCAGCATCACCCTGGCCGTGGAGCGCCAGCCCGGCACCAACACCGTGCGGGTGGTGGACGCCATCCGCCGATTGCTGCCCGCCCTGGAGCGCCAGTTGCCGCCCTCGGTCAAGGTGGATATTTTTTACGACAGCTCGGAATCCATCCGCGAGTCCGTGGCCGACGTGAAGTTCACTCTGGTGCTGACGGTCTTTCTGGTGGTGCTGGTGATCTTTCTCTTTCTGCGCAACCTGCCCGCCACGATCATCCCGAGCCTGGCCCTGCCCATGTCGGTGATCTCCACCTTCGCGATCATGGCCGTGCTGGGCTACAGCCTGGACAATCTTTCGCTCATGGCCCTGACCCTGGCCGTGGGCTTTGTGGTGGACGACGCCATCGTCATGCTTGAAAACATCGTCCGCCATCAGGAGATGGGCAAGGCGCCCCTCGCGGCCGCCCATGACGGCTCCGCGGAAATCGGCTTCACCATCGTGTCCATGACGATTTCTCTGGCCGCGGTGTTCATTCCGGTGCTGTTCATGGGCGGCATCGTGGGGCGGCTCTTCCGCGAGTTCGCGGTGGTGATCATCACGGCCATCCTTTGCTCCGGCGTGGTTTCGCTCACGCTCACGCCCATGCTCTGCGCCTATTTTCTCAAAGCCGGGCAAAAGCACAAGGCCGGCTACGAAGGAATGTACGGCAAACTGGAGCGGATGTTCGACCGTCTGGCCCAACTCTATGCCAAATCCCTGGACTGTGTGCTGCGACGCCGCGCGGCGGCCTTGTGGGCCTCGCTGGGCCTTCTGGCGCTGACCGTCTGGCTGGGCATGACCATGCCCAAGGGTTTTCTGCCCTCCGAGGACATGGGCTTTCTGGTGGCCAGCACCGAAGCCGATCAGGGCGTTTCCTTTCAGGGCATGGTGCAGGCCCAGCACAGTCTGGACGCCTTGCTGGAAAAAGAGCCGCATGTGGCCATGTACAATTCCGTGGTGGGCATTGTGGGCGCCAGCCAGAGCATGAACAACGGCATACTCCTCATGCACCTCAAGCCCCACGACGAGCGGCCGGGCATTGAAAGCGTGGCCCAGCGCCTGCGCCGGGAGCTGAACGCCTCCCCGGCCCTGCGGGTCTTTGTGCGCGTGCCCCCGGCCATCAACATCGGCGGGCGCTCTTCCAAGGCGCTGTACCAGTACACGCTGTCCGGGCCGGACATGGAGGCTCTGTACGACAGCGCCCAGAAGGTGGAGGACGCCCTGCGCGCGCTGCCGCAGATCCAGGACGTGAACAGCGATCTGCAACTCAAGAATCCCGAACTGCGCGTGAGCATCGACCGCAACCGCGCCGCGGCCCTGGGCGTGAGCCCGCAGCAGATCGAGCTGGCCCTGCAATCGGCCTACGGCTCGCGCGAGATTTCCACCATTTACGCGCCCACCAATGATTATACGGTGTTCGTGGAACTGCAGAAACGCTTTCAGCAGGACAGTTCGGCCCTTTCCCGCCTGTATGTGCGTTCCCGCGACGGCGCTCTGGCGCCCCTGGATGCCCTGGCCACGCTTTCGCCGGGCGTGGGACCCATTGCCGTGAACCACAATGGCCAGTTCCCGGCCGTGACCATTTCTTACAATCTGCGGCCCGGCGTGGCCTTGAGCCAGGGCGTCGCGGCCGTGGAAGCCGCGGCCCGGCCGCTGCTGCCCGATTCCGTGAGCGCCCAGTCCCAGGGCACTGCCCAGGCTTTTCAAAACTCCCTGCAGGGCATGGGCTGGCTTTTGATCCTGGCTATTGTGGTCATTTATCTGGTGCTGGGCATTTTGTACGAAAGCTTCATCCATCCCCTGACCATCCTTTCGGGCCTGCCCTCGGCAGGCTTTGGCGCTCTGGTCACGCTCTGGCTGTTCGGCCTGGAGCTGGATCTCTACGGTTTTGTGGGCGTGATCATGCTGCTGGGCATTGTCAAGAAAAACGCGATCATGATGCTGGATTTCGCCCTGGAGGCCCAGCGCCGCGATCCCTCGGTCACGCCCCTGGCCGCCATCACCGAGGGCTGCCGGGTGCGTTTCCGGCCGATTATGATGACTACCATGGCCGCGCTGATGGGCGCGCTGCCCATTGCCATCGGCATCGGGGCCGGAGCCGAGGCGCGGCGGCCCCTGGGCCTGGCCGTGGTGGGCGGCTTGTGCTTTTCGCAGATCGTGACCCTGTATATCACGCCGGTCTATTATTTTTATATGGAAAAGCTTTCCCGCCGCCTGAACCGCAACTATGGCTCCCGTTTCCAGGCAGGCGGCGCCGCGCTTGAGGGCCGCCCGGATGCGGAGCCTGGCCGGTGTTGACAGAACACCGCCCCGGCCCTACCTTTAGCGATATGCCCTACCAGGCCCTGGACCGCCGACAGGCTAACTAAAGGACGTAGTCATGCCTTTGTGCAGCGTTGAAGAAGCCGTTGCCGACATCCGGCAAGGGAAAATGGTTATTCTTGTGGACGATGAGGATCGCGAGAACGAAGGCGATCTGACCATGGCCGCCGAGCACGCCACGCCCGAGGCCGTCAATTTCATGGCCAAATACGGGCGCGGGCTGATCTGCCTGCCCATGGCCCCGGAGCTTGTCGACCGCCTGCGACTGCCGTTGATGACCCAGCGCAACGGCTCCCGCTTTGGCACCAATTTCACGGTTTCCATCGAGGCCCGCGAGGGCATTACCACCGGCATTTCCGCGGCTGACCGCGCCACCACGATCCAGGCCGCTGTGGCCGATCAGGCGCGGCCCGAGGATATCGTCACGCCCGGGCATGTCTTTCCGCTCAGGGCCAGGGCAGGCGGCGTGCTTTCCCGCGCCGGGCAGACCGAAGGCGGCGTGGATCTGGCCCGCCTGGCCGGGCTCAAGCCCGCGGCCGTGATCTGCGAGATCATGCGCGACGACGGCAGCATGGCCCGCATGCCGGATCTGGAAGCCTTCGCCGCCGAGCACGGCCTCAAGATCGCGGCGGTCAAGGATCTGATCCGCTATCGCCTGAGCAGGGGGCAGGTTTCGGTGCGCTGCGACGCGCACGCCCATCTGCCGAGCATGTTCGGGGACTTTACGGTCTATGCCTATGAAAGCGACACCGAGCCCGGCACACATCTGGCTCTGGTCAAGGGGGACATTGGCGGGCCGGAGCCCGTGCTCACCCGCGTGCACAGCCAGTGCCTGACCGGCGACGCGCTGGGCTCCCTGCGCTGCGACTGCCGGGGCCAGCTCGGCGCGGCCCTGCGCCAGATCGAGCAGGAGGGGCGCGGCGTGCTGCTCTATATGCGCCAGGAGGGGCGCGGCATTGGCCTGGCCAATAAAATCCGCGCCTATGCCCTGCAGGATCAGGGCTATGACACGGTGGAGGCCAATCGCAAACTGGGCTTCCCCGACGATCTGCGCGATTACGGCACGGGCGCGCAAATTCTGGTGGATTTGGGCATCCACAAAATTCGCCTGCTGACCAACAATCCCAAAAAAATCGTGGGCCTTTCGGGCTACGGCATTGAAATCGTGGAGCGCGTGCCCATTGAGGTCGAGGCCTGCCCGGAAAACGAGACATACCTGCGCACCAAGAAAGAAAAAATGGCGCATCTGCTCTCCGGCGTATGCTGCCGCTGATTGGGGAGCAATCACGGCACAGGCGGGCGTTGGGAAGTCAAAAAGGATTTTTTTGCATGCGCTGGCATCGTGTACCAGTACACGATGCCAGCCCCTTTTTACGCGTTCTGCACGCCCTGCTCGTGCTTTTTGTGCTTCTGCCAGTGGTTCTTTTGCTGACAGGGTATTGGACAGGGCATGGCGGCCTGTTCCTTAGAGCATTTTGCTTTTGAAATTATTCAATTTCAAAAGCAAAATGCTCTAAGGCGGATTTCGTCATGTCTCTACTTTTTCTAAATATTTCAATGACATTTCCGATTGCCTGCGCCAAGTAAGGATATTCTTTCATCCTTGAAGGCTACATAAAAACTTGACTAAAAATGGGAGCTATAATAGAGCATTTTCTCTTTGAAAATGCTCTGCTGACGCGAAAGCGGCAGCCGCCGCAACGCGGCGTACATTCAGGCGAAAACCGCGTTTTTCGCCTGAATGCCACCTTTGACTTTCATAAAAAGTCAAAGGTAATCTGCTCTAGCCAAATGGGAGCCATAGGGCACAAATCTTTATTATTAGCGAGAAGCATTGAAAATGAATAGGTTCAAAATACTTGTTTCTATATTACTTATATTTTGTATAATGTCATTCTTTTGCTATTTAACTCCATTAGTTTTTGATGACTTTGGCTACGGAGCAGATGGTTCAAGCCTAAAAGAAATGTTCATAGCACAAGTACATGAACATCTTACATGGAGCGGTAAATTCATAGGTCATTTCATGGCCAGAGTTTTATTGCATGGCCCCTCATGGCTTCATCCCATTCTTTCCCCGCTCATATTCATCGGTTGTATCTTTTCTGGCGTGATTTTAACTCTTGGCATAAACTGGCGCGATAAAATACAGTCATGGCAGATAATCCTTTTGTCAGGACTTACTTGGTTCGCTTTACCAGCTTTCGGAACAGTGTTCTTCTGGCGAACAGCAACTCCTGACTATGGGTACAGTTTGTTCTTTGCAACCACATTTCTCATTCCATATCGTTTCTGGATTGACAAGAAAGACTACAGATTTTCTGGCGGTCTTTTATATTTCTTCGCTGGCATATTAGCTGGCTGGAGCAATGAGAATGTAGGGATGCTGTCTATCCTCCTCGCTTCAGGTGTAACTATTTATCGCTTTCGCACACAGAAAAGGATTTCTCTTTGGGCTGTGGCAGGTATAGCAGGCGCTCTATCCGGTTGGCTGCTTATGATGACAGCCCCAGCCAACGCAATACGGCTGACACGACTTGGAGGCATTGAAAAGATTCCAGTCTTTTCTGCCGAATCGTTCCAAAGATTCCTAACATTCTGGGGTTCGCAGCAGATAGAAATAGTACCTTATGTCCTTGTCAGCATCGCTTGTATCTGGATACTTCACAGACAACACAGACTGACAATAGCAAGTATTCTGCCAGGTCTAACATTTTTCCTCATGTCGCAAGCGAGCCTTGCCGCTTTTGTTTTCAGCCCATCAACACCATACAGGGCAATGACAGCGACATTCTTCTACCAGGCATGTAGTTGTTTCGCATTTATCGTAGCAACAAACGCAAAGAGTACTTTCTCAAAACTAATTTATGCTGCTTTTTGCGGCATTTTCATGTTTAGCATAATAATAGAAGCCAACACATTCATTAAAGCGCAGCCATCAATAGCCCAACGAAATGAGGCAATGGAAAATGGCACACTAACAGCGGAATCATTCAATTATCCAAGGACAGATAAATACTTCTTTCCAACATACGATATTATCGAAATCAACGCATATCCTGAATTAAGGAGGTATCAGATGATACCTTGGGACAAAGCTACACCTTTGAATGTAGAGGGAAGCTCATCAGTTAAAGCCCTTGTCATTAGCAACATGGTTTACTTGGAGAACCTTCCTCAAGGAGAGGTGTACATAGCAGCAATAGCACAGAGACAAACCTTGGCAAGTGCTATCCAATATCTTTTGCGCTTCATATCCCCTCTTGGAAAGACAGCTTCTTCATCCGAAGTCGCTTCAAGATATGCACTCGCTTCAACCAAAGTAACCAGTGAAGGAAAAGCTATCCTCCATATTCCAGGGGTTGCTAAATTGGAGGATTTAGCCTATGTTTGCAACAAGAATAAATGGAAGGCTTTCGTATGGCAGTCCCGTGAAGATTAGCCTATTACTTAACTGGCCTGTTCAATTTATAACATATAACCAACGAAGATAACAATTGCTGACGCAAATTACAATGAAATAATGTTATAGCTGTCCAGTTAGCAACAGCCGCAACGCAATTAGTATCTCAAAAAATTATGCAACCTAAGGACGCAGTTAATGCTGTATGGGATATATTCATCAGCTACAAAAACGCACTTAGATGGAGACGTTCATCCGTCAAAGGAGAATCAGTAAAAATTTCGTTTGCTTCTTTTGAAGAAAGCGACCAATTGTGCCGCAAGATCATTTTCTTTGCCTTTTCTTGCGGCACACCCCAGTTAATCAGAAATTGCAAAGTTTCTTCCATTTCCTTGAGTTGTTCCTTGTTATCAAATATTGACATTCTTTTTCTCCTTTCCCTACCTAAACCAGCATCCATCCCTCCTTAACAAGGCAGCTTATACTTCTTCAGCCATCATGCTTGCTTGACGGCATTAGAGCAATTTCACTTTGAAATTGCTCTGCTGACGCGAAAGCGGCAGCCGCCGCAACGCGGCGTACATTCAGGCGAAAACCGCGTTTTTCGCCTGAATGCCACCTTTGACTTTCAGAAAAAGTCAAAGGTGATCTGCTCTAGGGCCTGTTCACGCTTATCAGAAAAAACCTTGTTTTTTCGGGGCACTGCCTCGTAATTTTGCCGGGGAAGGGATTTTCGTTGAACTCTTTAAAATAGTTGAGAATGCGCAGGATAGTGCTAACACGCCCCAGGGCGTTTTGCTAATAAAATTAGCTAAACGCTCCCGCGGCCGCCAGAGCGGTTGCCGTTTTCAGCAGCAAACCGCTCTACGGCAGGAATCTTCTGCATTTTCTCCTCGTAACGTCTTGACGAAAGCCAACTTCAGACCCACTTACCAGGTAACTGCGAGTGTATGTCGCAGCAACCCAGGAGGGAGGGCACATGCAATATTGGCTTTTTAAAACCGAACCCGGCTGCTTTTCCTGGCAGGATCTGGAAAACTCCCCGGACCGGACCACTTCCTGGGATGGCGTGCGCAATTATCAGGCTCGCAATTTCATGCGGGTCATGCGTGTCGGAGAGCGCGCCTTCTTTTACCACAGCGGCAAACACCCGGCCATTGTGGGCATTGTGGAAGTGGCGCGGCCTGCCTATGCCGATCATACCGCCCAGGACCCGGAAAACCGGCATTTCGATCCCAGGGCTTCACCTGAAAAGCCGATCTGGGAAATGGTGGACGTGCGCGCCCTGCGCGCTCTGCCAAAGCCCTTGAGCCGCAGGGAACTGGCGGCATGGCCGCAACTGGCGGGCATGGAGCTGATGAAAAAGGGCAGCCGCCTTTCCGTGCAGCCTGTTACGGCCGCGGCCTTTACGTTTATTTGCGCCCTGGCGGGCCTGCCGGACGCGGCAACATCGGCCGGCGAAGCCCTGCCCGTCGCGAGCGTTTCACAGGCTCTACGCTCCAGGGCTCAACTGTAGCCGCGGCGCAGGAGAAAGCATGTCACCTTTCAAAAGTACTCCGGTCCGGGGCAAATCAGCTATGCTGATGGTGATACCACTCTTTTGAGCGACTTCCGCTTTGCAAAACAGGCAAAGCAGGCTATAGAATTTACTCCCACTACGATCGTTGCCCGGTCATGCGGCAACAGCTTTTTCTGGTGGCCGCCAGCCGGATTGCGCGGCACGCCGCTCGGGTTGCCGCAAAGCCCCCGGCCCCAGCGCCCCGCAGATGCGGGCAAATGGGGGATGCTCCGGATCGGCGCGAGAATGCGCCATCCGCTTTCATAATCTCTACGCGCGTGCAAGGAGACCCCTATGGCAAGCCAGGCCCTGATTAAGGATTTTGAAGCTCTGATCGGCAAGGAAAACGTCTTCAGTTCGGAAGCGGATCTGCAAAGCTACTCCTATGATTCGGCAGTGCTCACGTCTGTTGTCCCGGCTCTGGTTGTGCGCCCGACCAGTACCGAGCAGCTGGGGCAGTGCGTCAAGAAGCTCTACGACAACGGCATTCCCATGACCGTGCGCGGCGCGGGCACCAATCTGTCGGGAGGGACCATCCCGGATCAGAGCGACACGGTGGTGGTGCTGACCAACGGCCTGAACCGCATCCTGGAGATTAATCTCAATGATCTCTATGCCGTGGTGGAGCCGGGCGTGGTCACTGCGGACTTTGCCGCTGCCGTGGCCAAAAAGAATCTTTTTTACCCGCCGGACCCCGGTTCTCAGGCCGTGTCCACCATCGGCGGCAATATCGCGGAAAACGCCGGGGGCCTGCGCGGGCTCAAATACGGCGTGACCAAGGATTACGTCATGGGCATCGAATTTTTCGACGCCACCGGCGAAATCGTCAAATCCGGCTCGCGCACCGTGAAGTGCGTCACCGGCTATAATCTGGCGGGCATGATGATCCAGTCCGAGGGCACGCTGGGCGTTATTTCCCAGGCCGTGCTGAAGCTGGTTCCCCCGCCCAGAGCCTCCAGGGCGCTGATGGCGGTCTTCGACGACATGCAGAAAGCGGCCGAGGCCGTGGCCGGGATCATTGCGGCCCATGTGCTGCCCTGTACCCTGGAATTTCTGGACAACAACACCATCGTGCGCGTGGACGACTTCACCAGGGCCGGTCTGCCGCGCGAGGCCGCGGCCATCCTGCTCATTGAAGTGGACGGGCATCCCGCGCAGGTGGCGGACGACGCGGCGGCGGTGGAAAAGGTGCTCAAGGAAAACGGCGCTACCGCCGTGCATGTGCCGAAAGACGCCGATGAGAAATTCAAACTCTGGGAGGCCCGGCGCATGGCTTTGCCCGTGCTGGCCCGCTGCCGTCCCACCACCGTGCTGGAAGACGCCACTGTGCCCCGCTCGCAGATCCCGGCCATGATGAAGGCCGTCAATGCCATTGCCGCCAAATACAGGGTGGAGGTGGGCACCTTCGGCCATGCCGGGGACGGCAATCTGCACCCCACCTTCCTTTGCGACAAGCGCGACGCCGAAGAGTTCAAGCGGGTGGAGGCGGCCATCGACGAGATGTTTGACGTGGCCATCAAGCTTCAGGGCACGCTTTCCGGCGAACACGGCATCGGCACGGCCAAGGCCAGGTGGATGGAAAAGGAAACCTCGCGCGGCACCATTTTGTTTTCGCAGCGCCTGCGCCGGGCCCTGGACCCCAAGGGCCTCCTGAACGCCACAAAGCTTGTGGGCATTTAACGCGCGTCAGGGAGGACGGCCAGGTTGGCGATATACGCCGCAAAGCGGCGTTGCGCCGTTACGCGCCGGAGCGAGCGTTTCAAAAGCAATATGTTCTAGAGCATTTTCACTTTGAAAATGCTCTGCTGACGCGAAAGCGGCAGCCGCCGCAACGCGGCGTACATTCAGGCGAAAACCGCGTTTTTCGCCTGAATGCCACCTTTGACTTTCATAAAAAGTCAAAGGTAATCTGCTCTAAAGATTACAGCCTGGGCGGCAGCTTCATCCGTTCACCGGAACTGGTTTCCTGCCGGGCTGGGGCCGGCCGGCCACAGGAGCGAGATATGAATACATTACAGGAACTGGCCCGGCGTCTCATGGCGCTGGACGACAGGATCACCGCCTGCATGAGGTGCGGCATGTGCCAGGCCGTCTGCCCCATGTTCGGGGCCAGTGGCATGGAAGCCGATGTGGCCCGGGGCAAATTGGCGCTGGTCAACAATCTGGCCCATGAAATGATTAAAAATCCGCAGGGCGTGGCCGACAAGCTCGGGCGCTGCCTGCTCTGCGGCTCCTGCCAGGCCGCCTGCCCGCCCGGCGTGAAGATTATGGAAGTCTTCATGGAGGCCCGGGAAGTGGTCAATGCCTTCATCGGCCTGCATCCCATGAAAAAAATGATTTTCCGCGCGGTTCTGCCCAAGCCGGGATTTTTCAATTTCGCCATGCGCGTGGGCGCGCCCATGCAGGGGCTGATCTTCCGCAAGACCGGCGACGCTCAGGGCACGGTCTGCGCGCCCATGCTCAACTTCATGCTGGGCGACAGGCATATGCGGCCGCTGGCCAAAAAGCCGCTGCACGCGATCCACGGCGCGCTTGACGAGCCGCGGCTTCCGGCCGGAAAGGACGGCAGCCGGGGCGGCCTGAAAGTCGCTTTTTATCCGGGCTGTCTGGGCGACAAAATGTATACGGGCATGTCCGAAGCCTGCCTCAAGGCGCTCAGGCACCACAAGGTGGCCGTGTTCATGCCCCGGGGATTGGCCTGTTGCGGCATCCCCGCGCTTTCTTCGGGCGACGCCGAGGGCATGCTGCGGCAGATGCGCGTCAACCTGGCTGTGCTCAAAAAGGGCGATTTCGATTATTTGCTGAGCCCCTGCGCTTCCTGCACGGCCACCATCAAGGAACTCTGGCCGCGCTACGCCGGGCGTCTGGGCAGCCTGGAGAAAAAGCAGGCCGAGGATCTGGCGGCAAAGACCCTGGACATCAACGCCTTTCTGGTGGACGTGCTCCATGTGACGCCTGCGCACAGCGCGCCTGATGCAATGACTGTCACCTACCACGATTCCTGCCATCTCAAAAAATCCCTGGGCGTATCCGCGCAGCCGCGCGCGCTGATTGCCGCCAACCCCGCTTACAGGCTCATCGAAATGGAGGAGGCGGATCGCTGCTGCGGCTGCGGCGGATCTTTCAACCTTTTTCATTACGAGTACTCCCGCAAGATTGGGCAACGCAAGCGTGACAATGTGGTGGCAACAGGCGCGCAGGTGGCGGCGGCGGGTTGCCCGGCCTGCATGATGCAGCTTGAGGACGTGCTTTCACACAATAATGATCCCGTAGTTGTCAAACATCCTGTTGAAATCTATGCGGAAAGTATTAGATCGTTTAGCTAATGAAATTAGCTAAACGATCTGGCGACAGCGTTAGCTGGCGCCCGCGCCGAATGAGCGTCCAGACCGCGTTCTGGACGCGAAATGATGGCAGCGAAGTGATTGAAAATGGATATTTTCAATCAAAAAATGCTCTAAGTAAGGTAAAGGGGAAGGGCGTGCGCGCCGGGCGGCCCTGTTGCCGCAAGGCGTGCTCGCCGGGTCGGAGCCGCGCTCTCCCGGGAGAGCGGCCGAACGGCTTGCAGGACCCTTTGCTGACGTTGAAGTATCATGCCACGCGCGGGCAGGAGGACCTTTCCGCGCGGTTTCTGCGGTTCGTCCGCCCCATGTGTTGACGAAAAAGGAGTTTTCTATGTCACCTGTCAATCAGGAACTGGTCGAAGCCTTTTCCGCCAAAGCCGCCGCGGTCAATGCCGTGGTGCAGGAAGCGCCGTCCATGTCGGCGGCCCTGCAGTATGTGCTGGATGTCTGCGAAAGCAAGACCCCCGCCGAGCTTCTGGCTGACGAGCCCGACGCGGAACAAGGCCCGCTCGGCCCCAACAAGGTGCCCACGCGCGTCAGACGCATTGTGGCCGCCCCGGATCTGGACGATGCGGATTTTGCGGCGCTTGCCGAGGCCTGCGCCCAAAAAGGCGTGCTCTGCATCCGTAACGGCCTGCGCAAGCATCTGGCCGGCATCGACGTGGGCCTTTCCCGCGCGGAGCTGGGCGTGGCCGGCAGCGGCACCTGCCTGATGAACACCGACAACGAGGACGCGCGCCTGGCCGGGATGATCTCCGAAATCCATGTGATTTTGCTGCGCAAGTCCGACATTTACCCGGATCTGCCTTCCATCGCCCAGCGTTTGCGCGAGCGTATGAATCAGGCGCCCGCCACCTACACCACGCTGATCACCGGCCCGAGCCGCACCGCGGACATTGAGCGGGTGGCTGCCGTGGGCGTGCACGGCCCGCTGGAACTGCACATCATTCTTCTGGAGGACTGAGCTCATGCATGAAGCCCCCAAAACCCTTGCCAACTATCGCAAGCAAATTGACGAAGCGCTGCAGGACGACTTTCTGCGGCGCACGCTGGATACCTTTGCCGTGGCCTACCGCGCCAACCGCGAGGCCGTTTTCCAGGATGTGGACGAACGCGGGCTGATCGCCCAGATCGCCGAGGCCAAGGATTACGCCTGCCAGCATATGGAAGAGCTGTACGCGCAATTCAAGGAGCAGGCGGAAAAGCGCGGCGTGCATGTGCACCGCGCGGCCACGGCCGAGGAGGCCAACCGGATTATCGCCCGCATCGCCAAAGAAAATAACGTCAAGCGGGTGGTCAAATCCAAATCCATGACCGCGGAGGAGATTCAGCTCAATCCAGCCCTGGAGGCCGAGGGCCTGATCGTGGACGAGACCGACCTTGGGGAGTGGATCATCCAACTGCGCCATGAAGGCCCCTCGCACATGGTCATGCCCGCCATTCACCTTTCGCGCTACCAGGTGGCCGACGATTTCACCAGGGCCACGGGCGAGAAACAGGAAACGGACGTGCAGAAGCTGGTCAAGGTGGCCCGCGTGCAGTTGCGCCGCAAGTTCATCGCCGCGGACATGGGCGTGAGCGGCTGCAACTTCGCGGTGGCCGAAAACGGCGCAGTATCCACAGTGACCAACGAGGGCAATGCCCGCATGGTCACCACCCTGCCGCGCGTGCATGTGGCCATTGCCGGGCTGGACAAGCTGATCCCCACGCTGGATCAGGCGCTCACCGCCCTGCTGGTGCTGCCGCGCAACGCCACGGCCCAGCGCCTGACCTCCTATGTGACCTGGATGTGCGGGGCGGGCCCCTGCGCGGCCAATGCGGACAACAGGAAGATCATGCATGTGGTCTTTCTGGACAACGGCCGCACGGAGATCGCCAGGGATCCGCTCTTCTCCCAGATCTTCCGCTGCGTGCGCTGCGGGGCCTGCGCCAATGTCTGCCCGGTGTTCCGCCTGGTGGGCGGGCATAAGATGGGTTACATCTACATCGGCGCCATCGGCCTGATCCTGACCTATTTCTTCCACGGCAAGGACAAGGCCAAGGTGCTCTGCCAGAACTGCGTGGGCTGCGAGGCCTGCAAGAACGTCTGCGCCGGCGGCATTGACCTGCCGCGTCTGATCCGCGAAATACGCAGCCGCCTCACGGACGAGCAGGGCGGCGGGGCCCAGGCCGCATTGCTGGCTTCGGTGATGAAGAACCGCAAGCTCTTCCACAGCCTGCTCAAATTCGCCAAATACGCGCAGAAGCCCCTTACCGGCGGCACGCAGTTCCAACGCCATCTGCCCGCAATCTTCCTCGGCAAGCACGGCTTCAAGGCTTTGCCGGCCATTGCCGGCAAGTCGTTCCGGGATCGCTGGCCGGAAATTGCGCCCAAGGCAGTGAACCCGCGGTTCCGCGTGGCGCTTTTCGGCGGCTGCGCCCAGGATTTCGTCTATCCCGAGCAGCTTGAGGCCTGCGTGCAAATTCTGGCCGCCAGGGATGTGGCCGTGGACTTTCCGCTGGAACAGAGCTGCTGCGGCCTGCCCCTGGAGATGATGGGCCAGCGCAAAACCTCGCTGGATGTGGCCAGGCAGAACATAAGAGCCTTCAGCGCGGGCAACTATGACTACATTATTACGCTCTGCGCGAGCTGCGCTTCGCATCTCAAGCACAGCTACCCCGAACTTCTGGCCAATGATCCCATGCAGGCGGACGCAAAGGCCTTTGCGGACAAGATCATCGATTTCAGTTCCTTTGTGCACGACAAGCTGGAGCTCAAAGCCGAGGATTTCGTCAACTCCGGCGAAAAAGTGACCTACCACGCCTCCTGCCATTTGTGCCGCGGGCTGGGCGTCAGGGAGGCCCCGCGCGAGCTGATAGCGGACGCGGCCCGGTATGTGCCCTGCGAGGAGGAAGAGGTCTGCTGCGGCTTCGGCGGCACCTATTCCATGAAGTTCCCGGAAATTTCCGGGCAGTTGCTGGACAAGAAACTGAAAAACGTCCGCGAGACCAGGGCGACCCGCATGGTGGTGGATTGCCCGGGCTGCGTCATGCAGCTACGGGGCGGCGCCGAAAAGCAGGGGCTTAACGTCAGGGTCGATCATATTGCGGAGCTGCTGGCCCAAAATCTGAAACGCTGATCCCTGAATGTCGCGCGCCGTTCTGTGCAGGCAGGACGGCGCATTTCAGAGCATTGGCAACGTGAAAGTGCTCTGCTGACGCTCAAGCTGAAGCCGGGCGGCAACACGATGGAGAAGCCGGCGAACGAGCCTGAAAACCACGCTTGTCAGGCGCTTGTTCCGCTTGCGGGGAAATGATGGCAGCGCCGCTTTTGAAATTGAATAATTTCAAAAGCAAAATGCTCTAGAGCATTTTGCTTTTAACTTTTTACATAGCCACAGGATTTAAACCATCCTTCAGCGTCTTTTTGTGTGATACAACTTAATGCTTTTCCAATGGATTTGTACAGTTCATCACATGTTTTTGCTTT